>JAJUHH010000344.1 GCA_029267975.1 Clostridiales bacterium | reverse complement strand
ATCAGAGGTAAGCTGGTAGATGGCAAGCAAGAGGGGGATATGCCCTATGAACTCTGCTATGAGCTTTCAGATACGGAGCTCATCATCAGAGGCAGTACCAAGGCCTCAGGTGCCAGATACTATCTTCCTATCATATCACCAAGCGGCAATGGAGTGGAAGCTGGCCCTGGGAATTGCTACAGAATTGAGACTGTAAAGGGAAGTCTTATGCTTGAAGCAGGAAGTCAGCTTAAGATACTTGGGGACCGTATCTTTAACCCGGTCGGCGGCTTTGAAGCAGTTCCCTTTTATCTTGAGCTTCAAGCAGATACTGAATTTTGGATTAAGTTAAGGGTGATGGAAGCAAAGTAAATAAAGTAAGCTTCCCCCAAGCATGCATACATAGAAAAGTTAAATATGGGACTGTTGCACTTCGTAACCCTATATGGTAGAGAAGGGCAACAGTCCCTTCCTTGCGCTGATGCATTATTAAAGAACAATTTTCTCAATTTTACAACATAATTACTATTGTACCATCCGGTGATATATGTTATTAAATTATGAAGTATCAAATTGCGAGATATAGAAAATTACATTTTTAGAATAAAAATCTCCATTCTTTTTACAGCCAAAGAGGCTATAATGATAGAGTCTTTTGAAACATAGTAAACCAAAGAGGAGGAAGAAGCATGACAGCGATGCGATGGTTTTACTCATTCCTGAAGAAATACCAGGGAAGACTGATATTCGGCTTATTTCTTGTTGCGCTTTCGTCAGTCATTTCGATTGTAAATCCACACATTTCAGGTATTATTGTGGATGATATTATTAATGGAGGAAACCGTGAGATCCTGCCGCTCATGATGATCATCATGTTTGCTGCCAATTTACTCAGGGCGGTATTACGATATTGGCTTCAAATCATATTTGAAACCTCCTCTCAGGGAATGCTTTATTCCATCAGAGATTATGTATTCCGCAAGTTTATGGCCCAGGATTTTACTTTTTATAATAATAACCGTACCGGTGACTTGATGTCCAGGCAGACCGGTGATATGGATGCTATCAGACATTTTGTGTCATATGTAATCTATTCTATCTTTGAAAATATCTTATTATTCCTGATCGCCCTCGTCATGATCTTTATTGTGGACTGGCGAATGGCCCTCTGCATGATCGTTGTACTCCCCCTTACCGCATTTGCAACGGCAGACCAGCTGAAGGTTGTTAAGCCTGCCTTCTTCAACATCAGGCAGCATTTCTCCAGTTTGAACACCAGTGTTCAGGAAAATATCAGCGGTAACCGTGTTGTAAAGGCTTTTGCCAAGGAAGATTTCGAGATAGAAAAGTTTAATAAAGAAAATGACGAATACAGGGATGCGGAGCTGGCAGCAGCGGATATCTGGAAGAAGTATGTACCGATATTTGAATTCCTGGCCAATGCCTTGACCATCATTCTATATCTGGTTGGAGGTATCATGGTGGTAAAGGGCTCTATGTCCTTGGGTAATATGGTTACCATCAGCGGTTACCTCTGGATGCTCAACAATCCTCTCCGTCAGGCAGGCTGGCTGGCCAATGACTATCAGCGTTTTGTTACCTCGGTAGAGAAGATTTATACCACAATCATTGTGGAGCCCAATATTGTTCAGCCGGAACATGCAGTTGTGAAAGAGCGTTTTGACGGTGACATCGAATTCTCTCATGTAAACTATAAGGTGAATGGCAAAGTCGTATTAAAGGATATTAATTTTCATGTTAAGCCCGGTCAGACGGTAGGTATCATCGGAGCTACCGGTGCCGGCAAAACAACACTGATGAATCTTCTTTGCCGCTTTTATGATGTATCAGACGGAGAAATCAAGATTGACGGAATCAATTTGAAGGAGCTGGATTTATATTCTCTGCGTGATAACATCGGAATGGCAATGCAGGATGTATTCCTTTTCTCAGATACGGTAGAAGGTAATATTGCATATTCCAGACCAAATTGCAGCTTCGACGAAGTGGTGGCGGCAGCTAAGATCGCCAATGCCCATGACTTTATTATGAAGATGTCGGATGGCTACGATACCATTGTGGGTGAACGTGGTGTGGGCTTATCCGGCGGACAAAAGCAGAGAATATCTCTTGCCAGAGCCCTGCTTAAGAACCCTTCCATTATTATTTTGGATGATACAACCTCAGCAGTGGATTTGGAAACCGAGACACAGATTCAGAATGAACTTGCTTCCATGCAGAAAAGGCAAACTGCATTTATTATTGCCCATCGTATCTCCTCCATCAAAGATGCGGATCAGATTCTGGTGCTTCAGGATGGCCAGATTGTAGAATCGGGTACGCATGAGGAGCTGCTTGAGAAGAAGGGGTATTATGCAACAGTATTCCATCACCAGTACGGGGATTTTGAAGCAATGCGCAAGGGAGATTTCATCCTTCAGCCCAATTCCCGTAAGGAAGGGGTGAAGATCCATGGCTAGAAATAAATACGATATTGATGAAACCCTGCAAACCGAGTTTAATTTCTCCCACTTAAAACGTCTGGGAACTTATATTAAGCCATATCGCAAGGATATGATCCTGACCATCTTGATGCTTACCATATCCTCCGGCTTGAGTATGCTGACGCCGATTATCCTCATGGTAATCATGGATGATTACATTCCCAATAAGAATATCCCTGGGATCGTTATGATCAGTATTGTTTTACTGGTCATAAGTGTGATCACTTCCCTGATCATTCGTTTTAAGACAACCTTAACTTCAAGGATTGGACAGAACATCATTCATCAGATTCGAAGTGATATCTTTAATCATTTGCAGGAATTACCCTTTTCTTACTATGATGATAAGCCGCATGGCAAGATTCAGGTGCGTGTTGTAAATTATGTCAACAGTTTAAGTGATCTGCTATCCAACGGTATCGTCAATACCATCACTGACCTGTTCAGCTTGATCTTTATCGTTGGCTTCATGCTCTATGTTAATGTTAGACTGGCGATTATCTGCTTACTTGGATTGCCCTTATTAATGGCATTGATTTTTGTGATTAAGAAGAAGCAGCGGGTGGCTTGGCAGGTATTAAGTAATAAGTCCTCTAACTTAAATGCTTATATAGCCGAGAGTATCAATGGTGTTCGGGTCACACAAAGCTTTACCAGAGAGCAGGAGAACACCAAGATATTCAATAATTTAAGCGGTGAATACCGCAGTTCCTGGATGAGGGCCGTGAAGCTGAACTTCCTGCTATGGCCTGCTATTCAGAATATTTCCACCTTAACGAATATTGCCATGTATGTCTTTGGTATCGCCTGGATGGACAGTGGTCTACAGGGAGTTACCGCAGGTGTACTCATCGCTATGACGGGCTATGTGGGCAGATTCTGGGCCCCGGTGAATACCCTGGCCAGCTTCTATAACTCCATCCTCAATGCGGTATCTTATCTGGAGAGAATCTATGAGACCATTGACGAGCCAGTGCTGGTAAAGGACTGTGAGGGTGCCGTACCTATGCCTCCTATTAAAGGTGAGGTGGTATTTAAGGATGTTGTCTTTAGTTATGAAACAGGCAGCCCTATCTTAAATGGTATTAATTTTAAAGCAAACCCGGGTGATTCCTTTGCTATTGTAGGTCCAACCGGTGCAGGCACGACGACGATCATTAACCTGATCAGCCGCTTTTATAATCTTGACTCCGGTCTGATT
>JAJUHH010000343.1 GCA_029267975.1 Clostridiales bacterium | reverse complement strand
GGGTAGTACAATTGACCAGAGAATCCGGAAATTGCTTGCCCCATCTAAGAATGCGGATTCCTCTAAGCTGTCCGGGATGTTGGCCTGAAAGAAGCTTTTCATAATCAAGGTGTTATAGGGTGAGTATACCAGGGGCAGGATTAAAACCCACATGGTATTTAAGAGGTGCAGCTGCTTCATCAATAAGTACTCAGGGATTAATCCGGCACTAAAGTACATAGACAGCATCAGGAAAATTGCGATGGGTCCTCTACCCTTTAGCTTCTTTCTTGACAGGGGATAAGCTGCACATATGGTAATAATCAGGCCCATAAAGGTAAATATCGTGGTCATGAGTATCGTATAAAGCATAGAGTGGGTCAACTGACCATCCAGGAAAATCGACTTATAGGCATCAAAGTTAATTCCCTTTGGGATAAGGTAAACCTGTTTTGCTAGTACTGCAGAATTACTGCTGATGGACTTTGAAGCGATATGTATGAATGGCAGAATACAGGTCAAGCATAAAAGAGTTATGATAAACATAATTACAAAATCACTGATCTTAAATTTATTGACTCCATGAAAATCCGCAGATACCGTATCGTCAAATCCCTCATGTCTCTTTTTTGAACTCATAATGCTTCCTTCCTTTCCTTATTAGATGAGTCCGTCTTCGCCGAGTGCCTTGGCTACACGGTCTGCAAGAAGTACCAATACAAGCCCGATGACTGACTGGAACAGGTTTGCTGCAGTCGCCCTGCTGAAATTACCGGAGCTAAGACCCTTCTCAAAGATATAAATAGCGAGCTGATACTGAAAATCCTTTACCTGTACATTTCCAAAGGAATCGAGTCTTTCAAAGTTGCTTCCCATGATACGTCCGAGATTCATGATCAATAAGGTAACTGTGGTAGTTCGTATACCCGGCAAGGTTATATGAATCATTCTCTTCCAGCGGTTAGCGCCGTCGATGCTGGCTGCCTCATATAATTCACCGCTGATTCCTGTAATTGCTGCCAGATAGATAATGGTTCCCCATCCCATGGTGGCCCAGACTGCAATTAACAGATAGCTGACCGCCCAATGCCACTTTTCCGTAAGGAAGGGAATTCCCTCCTTAATTAGCCCCGCATTCATAAGTACGATATTGATTAAACCTGACTGAGGCTTAAACAAGGTATATGCCACACTGGCAATGATAACCCAGGATAAAAAGTGGGGCAGATATAGTATGGTCTGGGATACCCTTTTAAATTTCGGAAAACGTAATTCATTGAGCAGCAAAGCTAAAATAATCGGCACAGGGAAGCCTATGACTAAATCAAGCAGGTTAAATGTGATGGATGTCTTTAAGGCCCGGATGAAATCCCTATCTTTAAATATTTTCTTAAATATCTCAAAGCCTACCCATTCACTGCCGCTATAGCCCTTAGCAGGCTTATAATCCATAAAGGCAATTCTGAGTCCCGGATAAGCCGCGTATCTAAAAACAACCACAAATACAATCGGTACAAGGATAAGCAAGTATAATTGCCAATCTCTTTTCAGATAAAATAACATTCCTCTTCTGCGAGATGCCTTCCGTCCCTCCATACTGATTTTCCTCCTTTTCAATTGAACACACCGTTAATCAGCATGTTTTACAAGCTAGATTCTATCTACTTAATGCTCTGATTTCTATTCATTTTTACATGAAAACTATTCATTTTCGATTATATAAATAGAAATATTAATAAAAGTTATCCATTATATGGATTTTAATCAAATTTCATATTGTGATTTTTACATGATATCAGGAGATATTAACCTGATTTTAATGCATATCCTACAAATTCTCCGAGTGTAAATATGAATAAGATGGTTGAAATTAATTATAAATTTTTTAATGAAATATTTAACTTTGGCTGAAAATATATAGAATTTTTGAGAATATTAGGTAATTCTTGGAGTGACCAGAACTGTCTTAACAAAAATCAGATAGGCTCACGGTATAGAAATCAGATAGGCTCAACGGTACAGAAATAAGACGATAAAAATATGATAAAATGACAGCGAAGGGAGAAGGAAGCGTAAAAAAAAGGAAGCGGTCCGCTTCCTTTTGCTCCAAAGAGAAACAACGATAAGATTTCGTAAAACTTAACTTTGACTGACTCTTAATTTCTGACAGCCAGATTTCTTTTGGTGTAATATCGATAGTAAAATATAAATAAAATTGAGGTTACTGACCAGGACAGAGGATAGCTGACCAGTACCATCGTTAGATTCCTCCAGATGGGAACCACGATCAGCAGCCATACCACACGCAGGGCACATACCCCTAAGCATGTCATCAGCATGGGGATAAAGGAATTGCCTAAGCCCCTCAGGGCACCTGCAAATATCTCAATGCATACATAAGTAATAAAGACAGGGATCATAAAATGCAGAATTTCCATTCCTACTTCTATTACATTAGGGTCTGTTGTAAATAATCCATAGACATAAGAGCCGCCCAGATATAATACGATACTAAGCCCCACTGCTACTGCTATAGTCATGCGCAGGCAGATCCGCACACCCTTGCGGACCCTGTCGTAATAGCCTGCACCATAGTTTTGCCCAACAAAGGTAGTGATAGAGATTCCAAAGGAACTCATAGCCATCCAGAACAAGCCGTCAATCTTTGAATATGCAGCCCAGGCAGCTACCGTATTGGTTCCCAGGGAGTTCATATTCGCCTGTATAATGACATTGGAGGAGGAGTACATCAAAGACTGCACTCCAGCCGGAAGGCCAATCTTGATAATTCTTTTTAGCATCCCTTTGTGAAAACGTACCTGCTTTAGCTCAAGCCGGTAAATGTCTTTTGTTCTCATCAGTCTGATACAAACCAAAGCTGCACATACAATCTGAGAGATTACAGTAGCAATACCGACTCCTGCTACATCCCAATGAAAGAATATAACAAAAATTGAATCAAGGACGATATTCATAACAACACCGACCATCAGAATATAGAGGGGTCTTCGTGAATCCCCAATGGCACGGAGAATACCTGCTCCCACATTATATAGCAGATTGGCGATCATTCCGCCAAAGATTATTCGGATATAAGTTATGGATTCGGGCATTATCTCTTCAGGCGTACCCATAAGTCGAAGTGCTGCCGGTGCACAAATCAGGCCAAGGACCATAATAATTGCCCCACCTGCCAGAGACATGGCAATTGCTGTATGAACAGCTTTGTTCACTTCCTCCTTATTCTTTGCTCCGTAATACTGGGATATGGTGACGGTTGCACCTGTGGAAATACCCACAAAGAATCCCACAAACACATTAATCAGGGAGCCTGTAGTACCGCCAACGGCAGATAGAGCTTCCTTTCCTACAAATTGCCCTACAATAATCGCATCTACCGTATTATAAAGCTGCTGAAAAAAGGTTCCCAGCAGCAAGGGAAAGAAAAATATTAGTAGCTGTTTCCAGATTACACCTTCTGTGATTTTGTTTATATTTTCTCTATTCTGTGACATATTTTCTCTCCTAAGTATCTGACTCCGTTGTCAAACATACGAAAGCAATTATAGCTCATATTGCTTTAATTGTACATCGATTTTTTTCTTGATTTTTTGGTAAAATGCGCACTTATTATAATTGAATTCCAGATTGCTGCAATCATAGATTACTGTGCTTTTGCAGATACTAATCCTACAGCAAAGAAAGGATGACATAG
>JAJUHH010000342.1 GCA_029267975.1 Clostridiales bacterium | reverse complement strand
CCTCCGAACCAGTTGCTCCAAGCTCCTCTGCAAATAATAGATTGCGCAATCTTAGCTGTAGGGTGAACTTTTCAGGAGTCTGAATATATAATAACGCACTGAAATATTCATTCCAATAGCCAACTGCATAGAAAAGTCCGATCGTTGCAATAATCGGCAGAGAGAGCGGAAGTACAATCCTGGTTAAAATCGTAATATCATTTGCTCCGTCCAGGTAGGCCGCCTCCTCCAAGCTTTCAGGAAGCTCCTGAAAGAAGGTTCTCATCACAATAAAATTAAATACACTGATTGCACTGGGAATGAAGAGTGCTGCAAGCTTATCATACATCCCCAGATTTTTAACTACTAAGAAGGTTGGAATAATTCCTCCGTTGAAGTACATGGTAAATAAAATCAGAGAAGTAATCCAAGTCCGTCCCTTCAGTTTCTTCTTTGATAAGGCATAGGCAGCCATTATCGTAAGCAGCAAACCAATTAAGGTACCGAGTGCAGTTACAATCGCTGTTACACGAATGGACACCCAGATCTGTCCGCGGGTAATAATTTGCTTATATGCATCCAGCTGGAAGTCAATGGGATAAAAGGTAATCTTTCCGGACAGTACCGCCCGATTACTGCTGAAGGAGTAAGCGACAACATTTAAAAATGGGTATACGCAAATAACAACCAGTAATATTAATAAGGAATAATTAATTATCGTACCAAAAGAAATGGATTTCTTTTTCCTTACCTTAGCTTTCTTTCTCATATCAAGTCACACTCCCTTCTATACGATACCCTTTTCACCAATCAGCTTCGCAAAACGGTCCGCTAAGAAAAGGATGATAATGTTTACAACCGACTGAAACAAGCCGATGACTGTGGATAAGCTATATTCCGCACGTACAATACCAAGTCGATAAATATAGGTACTGATCACCTCAGATACCTCCATTACCTTTGTATTGCCTAATAGGAGAGGGGCATCCAGGCCAATGTTCATCATCTTGCTAACAGATAATATCAGCATGACAATAATCACTGACTTTATCATTGGCAGGGTTATGTAGAAGATACGCTGCATCTTTGTGGCACCATCAATGTAAGCGGCTTCATATAAGGATTCATCAATCCCAGTAATTGCTGCCAGATAAATAATCGTGCCCCAGCCAATCTCTTTCCATACATTAACCACGACATAGGTAAAGATCCACCATCCGTTATGGTTCAGAAAGGGAATAGAGGGAAAACCAAGATTGGTTAAAATATTATTGATACTTCCACCATTTTGAGAAAATAAATTTGTAGCAATCCCGGCTACCACCACCCAGGATATAAAATGAGGCAGATATAATAGAGACTGGGATATTTTTTTAAAGCGAGCCGATCGAACCTCATTTAGCATAAGTGCTACTGCAATTGTCAGCGGAAAATTCACACAAAGGGTGGTAAGATTTAAGGTTAAGGTATTAAACGTTGATTTCCAGAACTGTTCTGTCTTGAATACCTTTTGAAAATTATCAAACCCAACCCATACACTTTCATGAATTCCCTTAAATACGTTGTAATCCTTAAAGGCGATTACCAGGCCATACATCGGAATATACTTAAATACGATGTAATAGGCAATAACCGGTATAAGCATCAGATATAACCACTTATCCCTCCATAGATAGAAGCCGAGACTCTTATTCGCTGTATGAGCTCTGAACTTCTCGCTTGCTGTCATCTGTTTCTTCATAATGACCTCCATCATTTTATGTGCATGCTTTGCGCTGCTGATGAAACAATCATAGAGGATGCCTTCATCTCACTGCAATGGTAGGAATCTATTTCAGGCTATGAATATCTATTATAAACTATCAGTTTATAGCATTCTGATGTAGGATTCTCGCTTAGCTTGATATTTGAGATCCTGCCATGCTATACTTAAGTAACCATTGTTTCACTTGATATATGCATTTATGAATGAAAGGTTTGAGCAAAATTAGTTTACTGGAGGTATAAGCATGTTAAATATAACAAAGCTTCGCAGTAAATTCAGAGAACGTGGGAAGTGGAAGGGATTTCAACGATACCTCTATCGAATAATTAGATCTAATATTCTACTTGTTCTTGTTCCTGTCTGTATACTGGGGATTTTCTGGTACAGCATGGTTGCGGACCAGGCTAAGCAAAAGTTCCATCAGCAAAAATCCATTGAACTCAATGAAGCAGTCTCAGGAATTAAGCAACGTATTAAGACGCTGAAACTAGATCTGTCTGTTGAGAAAGAGGAGCCTAAGTATGGCTCCTATACCTTCTCTGATGATTACAATTCGGATCTACAATCAATTCACAAACGTTTGAAAACCATGGTGGAGAAATTCTGGCTCCTACATTCCGTCTATTTTTATGATCGGACCACAGGGATCATCCATTCCTCCTTGTCCGGACGTTATGCCTTTGAATCCTTTTATGACACAGAGTGGATGGAGGATGCCGATGAAAGTTATCGGGTTCAGCAGCTTCCCCTTCGATATGCTTTTAATAACTCATTGATTCAAAACAACACTCCTCTCTACCAGGAGTATAATCATCTTGTACTTTCACTGGTTGTGAGGGAACGCCCGGATTTTTATCTGGCTCTCAATATAAGCGTGAATCGACTTTATATGGATGTTCTCTCTACCTATGAATTAAATCGAAATAAGGAAGAGTTTTTCTTTATTACACCGGAGGGGAAGCTTTTAGAAGGGGACTGTGATTATATTGATCCAAAGGAATTGCTGAATCTACCGTCTAAACAGATCGAAAACAATATATCCTTTGTCAATCAGAATGGTCGTATCTATTTTCTGGCAGATCCTGGATTTGATCTTTATTGCGTAACTTCCTATCCGGCAGAGGAATCCTATCATGAGGCAGCCTACCTTGGAAAATACGTCTTCTTTGTATGCCTGGGAGTACTGCTTTTTCTTTTGATTATGTCCGGATATATGGCGAAGCGCCTTTACCATCCAATTAATGCTCTCTATTCGGATATCGAAGAGAATGCCTCAACCTTACATAAGGAAAATGCCTGTGATGAAATTGACATGCTAAAGCATGTATTTGCAGAAATGAATGCCTTTAATTCCCTTGCCAGAAGAAATCTGAAGCAGTTTGATGAGATCAGCAAGATCTTTCGATTTCGTAATTTTCTGGAGCATTGTCAATGTAAGGAAGATTTTGCGTCCGATCATCCTTATCTGTTTCAGTCGGATGAAAGTGGATTTTGTGAGCTTCTGATCATTAAGTATGATATGGTTGATCGGAAGCTTACAAGTGAAGAGGAAATGGTATTTCGCTTAAACCTGCAAGAGGTATTACTCACCTACCTGCAATCATCCATGAAGGGAATTCTGACCAGGATAGAAAACGATAACCTTGTCCTCTTATACCATGGGAATGATGCGGAAGGTATTACCCAGACGCGCAAGGTCTTAACCGACACGGTTATAAAGCTGCCTGAGGTCAATGCTTACTTTGCTGTCAGCGACGCCATAAAAAATGTCGAGGAGGTTCTGCTGCAATATCAACGCTGCCAGGAGATCATCGAAACAGCATTTTTCTTCTCCTGGAATAATGAGCTGATTACCTCAAATCAACTCTCATATGTAAAGGATCCAGAAGAGCTTAATCATATGCTGCTCAGATACAATTCCTCCTTAATAAGAAGCATTGTATCTCAGAAGGAACATGAGAT
>JAJUHH010000341.1 GCA_029267975.1 Clostridiales bacterium | reverse complement strand
TGGTGAATCTGCTGATCGGACCACCTGCCGATCCAAAGGATGATACAAATATGCTTCGCTCCTTCTTTGCCAAGGATGGAAAACATATTGTCTGCGGCGGCACGACTGCGAACCTTGCAGCTGAATTTCTGGGGAGGGAGCTTAAGACCAACATTGAGTATGCCGATCCTGATATCCCACCTGCCTCTGAAGTGGAGGGAATTGACCTGGTGACTGAGGGAGTGATCACCATTAATCAGGTGCTGCTTTATGCCAGGAGTTATCTTGAGGGGAACTTCTATCCTATGAAGTGGAGCTATAGTAAGGACGCTGCATCCTTAATTGCACAGCTTCTGCTTGAAGAAGCAACTGATATCAACTTTTACGTGGGTAAGGCCATTAACCCAGCCCATCAAAATCCAATGCTCCCTATCAATTTCAGTATTAAAATGCGCTTAGTGGATGAGCTTTCTGATTGCTTAAAAAGGATGGGGAAACAAATCACCATAAGTTACTTTTAGTTACAGTAAACATTGCTTCTATTATGCCTTGTTCCCATGATTATGGGATTGCCAGGATGGAGGTTAACATGAGAAAATTTGATACGAAAGTTCAGCACCTGAAATACCGGGTTCTTAGTGAAGTTGCAAAAAGTGCCTTTGAGAACGATCTTCATCATGCTCTGTACAATATCCCCAAAAAAATCGTTACAGGCCCTAAAGCTACCATGCGGTGCTGCATCTATAAGGAGTACGCCATTGTAGGAGAACGTATTCATCTTGCCATGGGGGGAAACCAGGAGAATCCCAATGTGATTGAAGTACTTGACATCGCCTGTGATGAATGTCCGGTTGGAGGCTATGAGGTATCTGCTGCCTGCAGAGGCTGTATTGCACACCGGTGTGAGAGCGTATGTAAGCTTGGGGCCATATCCTTTGATGAGCATCAGAGAGCAGTCATTGATAAATCAAAATGTGTTGAATGCGGGAAATGTGCCTCTGTATGTCCTTTCAGTGCCATTACAAATTATAAACGTCCCTGCCAGAATGCCTGCAAGGTAAAGGCCATCAGCATTGATGAAGATAAAAAAGCAATGATCGATAATCAAAAATGCATTGCCTGCGGTGCCTGTGTTTATCAATGCCCCTTCGGTGCTATCATGGATAAATCCTACATAATAGATGTGATCGATATGATTAAATCAAGTGATGAGCAGAAAAAATATAAAATGTATGCTGTCCTTGCCCCCTCCATTGCAGGACAATTCAGCTATGCCAGTCTTGGTCAGGTAGTCGCAGCAATAAAACTTCTGGGCTTTCACACGGTAGTTGAGGCTGCACTGGGTGCAGACCTGGTAGCTTCCCTGGAAGCCGAAGAACTAGTGGAGAGGGGCTTTCTCACCAGCTCCTGCTGCCCTGCCTTTGTAGATTATATTAAGAAGCAATTTCCTGCTATGGCAGCCCATATCTCCCATAATCCTTCCCCCATGACAATGATTGCAAGGCTCATCAAGAAATCCGACCCTACGGCAAAGATTGTTTTTATGGGACCCTGTACTGCGAAGAAAATGGAAATAAAACGACCTGAGGTTGCTCCCTATGTGGATGCTGTTCTGACCTTCGAGGAGCTTCAGGCACTCATTGACAGTAAGGATATTAAACCAGAGACACTCTCTCCCGACGTCCTTGATAATGCATCCTATTATGGCCGGATATTCGCACGAAGCGGAGGATTAACCGAGGCGGTTAAGGAAGTCCTGCAGGAAAAGCAGATACAAGATTTTGACTTCAAACCCATTGCCTGTGATGGGATCGACGCCTGCCGCACTGCTCTTTTAAGGGCTTCTAAGAATGCCCTACCCCACAATTTTATTGAAGGAATGGCCTGCTCCGGAGGCTGCATCGGTGGCGCAGGATGTCTGACCCATGGGGAGAAAAGTAAGCAGGAAGTGGATCAATACGGAAAAGAAGCTCTTGAAAAAACAATTCAGAATGCAATTGCTCCCTATGTAGATAAGCTTTAATACAAAAGCCTTTCAGGCTTTTACCTATGGTAAGCGAAAAAGGAAGGAAAGGATAACATGCAGGAATACCTTGTTATTCTTTCCTTCCTTAATAGCTTATAATTAATAAAATTCCGATAGTTTATATTTTTATAATAGAATTCTTTATTAGCTTTGTTTTATCGTAGGACTTGTTTCATTTATGTTTAATATCTAACTCTGCCAAACCATTTAAAGTTAGGATATTTAAACAGAGCCTTTCCTTTGATATCCTCTTTCTTCACAAATTTATTGTCCCAATCTCTTGCATCCATGGATACATTTCTGTTATCGCCCATCATCCAATAACAGCCATCCGGTATCGTATAGGGACCAAAATCCCCCTCCGGCGTTTCCTTCAGATAGTTCTCTGTTAAGGGCTCCCCATTAATATATACAATCCCATCCTTACCCTCCACAGTTTCACCCGGTAATCCAATGATACGCTTAATATAGTCCTGTGTCACATCATCCGGATAAGGAAAAACAACGATATCACCACGTTTGGGATCTGAGAACAGATATGCCATGCGATTGGTCACTACCGTCTCATCCACTAAGAAAGTATTCTCCATGGACGGGGTCGGAGAAGTCACTTTGACTATAACAAACTTATTTACAAGAACCGCAACCACCAACGCAATGACCAGGGTAATAACCCATCCGATAATTTCTTTCACAACTTTATTGTTCATAAGTGCTTCACCTCAAATTTAGTATTTGACCTTCCCAAACCATGTGAACTTAGGATACCTGCAAAGGGCCTTACCCTTAATCTTCTTCCTTACCACAAACTTATTGTCCCAAAATCTCGAATCTGCAGAGTTATTTCTATTATCTCCCATCATAAAGTAGCTATTCTCCGGGATAAGATAAGGCCCAAAGTCCTGATCAAGAGGCTCCTTCACATAAGGTTCTGCCAGAGGCTTTCCATCTATATATACGATTCCGTCCCTGCCCTCTATGGTCTCTCCGGGTAAGCCGATTATTCTCTTAATATAGTCTATTGATTCATCATCCGGAAAGGGAAATACAACGATATCTCCTCTTGCAGGATCACCAAATACATAGGATAAGCGGGAGGTAACGGCTCTATCACCAATCATAATGGTATCCTCCATAGAACCGGAAGGTACTTCAACATTAAAAATGACGAACTTGTTTATTAATGTAGCTAAAACAAAAGCAACAACAAAAACCATTACCCAGCTAAGAACTTCTATTATAATCTTCCGGCTCATCTATGAATTCCCTTCTAGTATTCATTATGTATAAACACAATTATAACCTTTATGTTTATTATTGTAAATACACATAAGAATTTCCTCTACTTTGTACTTTCTTCGATCTTCAAACCGGCCTTTTTCGCACGAAGCTGTTTCAGCATGACGATTCGATTGATACTATTGTTGGCTTCATTAAACTTACAGCCATAGTTAAATGCATGGTATCTGTCAAGCTTATCTTTTCTCACTGCCTGACCTAAAAGCAGAAAACTCACTCCTTCAAATTCATAGGTCAGGTACATGATTGATCCCAATTCAAAATCCTGCTTCAGTATAATACCCATGCCTGTAACGCTTAAATTCTTTAATATCCCTTCCACTTGTTTTCTCTTGCCATTTGGAAGTTTGACTGTGATATTCACCAGGTCACCGATGAATACACGATAGGCTCCCCTTCGGTTC
>JAJUHH010000340.1 GCA_029267975.1 Clostridiales bacterium | reverse complement strand
GAGCAAAGAGGTTGAGCTTAGGATCATTGGTGAGGTATCTGAGGTTGACAAAAACATCATTGATCATATATCTGATCCCTTAATGCATCTGGTTCGAAACTGTGTTGATCATGGTTTGGAAAGTCCTCAGGAAAGAATAAACAAAGGGAAGCCAAAAAGCGGAGTTGTTACACTGGAAGCAAAAAGTGCAGGTAACGATGTACTCATCATTGTTAAGGATGATGGAAAGGGACTGGATCGGGAAAAAATTCTCAAAAAGGCAAGGGAGAATAATTTAATTACGCAAGCTTCGGATGAGATCAGCGATAAGGAGGTCTTTAGCCTTATCCTATTACCTGGCTTCTCGACGAAATCCAGTATTTCTGAATTCTCCGGTCGTGGAGTAGGAATGGATGTGGTGAAAAAGAATATCGAGGATATTGGCGGTACCTTAACCGTTGACAGCATACCTGACAAAGGAACCACCATAACCCTCAAGATTCCCCTAACACTAGCGATCATAGATGGAATGATCACCAGAGTCGGCAATGCTTGCTATACCATACCGATTATCTCCATTAAGGAATCCTTCCGACCAGTTGAGAATAATATTATCACTGATACCAAGGGCAATGAATTGATCATGGTCAGAGGTGAATTTTATCCAATCCTTCGGCTTCATCGGCACTTTAATATTAAGACTGAGAGAACAGATCTTACGCAGGGAATTATTATCATGGTTGAACAGGATGAAAAAAGGCTGTGTATCTTCACCGATGAGCTGGTTGGTCAGCAGCAGGTGGTTGTAAAGGCTTTACCGGAATATATTAAAAGATTCAAACGGGTAAAGGGTCTTGCCGGTTGTACCTTATTAGGGGACGGAAATATTAGCTTAATACTGGATATTGCAGGCTTAATTGCCTTGTAAGGCAGAGAAAGAGTAGTTTTGATGTTCTTGTGACAGGAGGTGCAGGCAGGGTAGTTCCACCGCTTATTTTTATTATAGAATACGGATGTCGAGAGACATCAAAGTAACATGAGAAAGGGATGAAACCATGGCAGAATTGCTACAGAATGAAATTGAACTTGAGATGGAGGAAGATACCCAGAAGGGAAAGTATCTGACCTTCTCCCTGGGGAAGGAAAGCTATGGAATTGAGATTCAGTATGTCACAGAGATCATTGGTATACAGGCGATCACTGAAATTCCGGAGCTTCCTGACTATGTGAAAGGAATAATCAACCTCAGAGGTAAAATTATCCCGGTTATGGATGTAAGACTGAGATTTAAGAAGGAGGTTAAGGAGTATAACGACAGAACCTGTGTGATCGTGATCGATATTATGGATTTGTCTATCGGCTTAATCGTTGACAGTGTTGCAGAGGTAATTAACATAGCGGAACAGGATATCGAAGCACCTCCAAAGATGAGCAAGGGTTATAACAACAGATTTATTAAGAACATAGGTAAGGTCGGCAACGATGTCAAGCTTCTTTTAGATTGTGAGAAGCTTCTGAATGAAGATGATATCAGTAATATAAGTGATATGCTCTAAGTGACAAAAGGAATACATAAGCAATAAGCTGACAGAATACAGACCAAAAATAAAACCAAGGAGATGGACATATGAAGTGGTTTCAAAACTTAAAAATATCGATTAAATTAATTTCTGGCTTCATTCTTGTTGCAATTATTGCAGCTGTTGTAGGAATCGTGGGTATCATGAACCTGCAAGATATCGGGAAAGTTGATGAGAAGCTGTATGAGCATAATACTGTAGGGGTGGATCGGGCTCGTACCATGGAGGTTTATTACCAAAGAATCAGATTTTACAGCAATAGAATGTTCTTATTGGAAGGCAGTGAAAGAGAAGAAGCCTATAATAAGATAAATGAATATTTTGATCTAAATGAAGAGCTATCAAAAGAATATGCAGAAAACATAACATCAGACACTAATCGAGAATATTTTAACGAAATGGATGTTTTATGGGATGAATATAAAGTAGAAATTATGAATATCTTAGATCTCGTGAAGGCTGGTCGAGAGGAGGAAGCCAAGGCTATCCTCTTTGGTGATATCGCTACCTTAGGTTCTGAATTGCAGGATGCATTTGCTGCCTTATCTGATTATAATATTATTGCAGGTAAAGAAAGATCAGACAGCAATATTGCACTTGTGAATCAAGCAACCACAACTATGATAATCGTAATATGCGCTGGAATCCTAATCGCAGTTGTCTTGGGCATCTATATCTCCAGTGTAATCAGCAAACCCATCAATAAAATGGTGAAAGCCGCAGATGGTTTGGCACTGGGTGATGTTAATGTGGCAGTAGATGTTGATACCAAGGATGAGGTAGGAACTCTTGCAAAGTCCTTCCAAAGAATGATCGAGAATATTAGAGGTCAGGCAATAATAATGAAGAAGTAGAAAATGTATCAGCGCAATGGAAGCTGAATTATTTTCAAAAGGTTGAGGAAGACACGCTAAAGGTCGTAGATCGCATAAGAAATGAAGTTATCTTCAGAAGACTAAATTTGATGGATGATAACTTTCCCTTTAAGAAAAAATTTCATGTGATCTTTTGCAGAAATGTTATGATTTATTTTGATATGGAAACGAAACGAAAGCTGATTAATAAATTCTATCATTTGCTGGAACCTGGTGGTTATTTGTTCATTGGACACTCTGAAACCATTGAAAGAGCTGCTTCCAATTTTCGCTACGTAATGCCGGCGGTGTATAGAAAGGATTAAGAGGCAGAAAGACAATCATTGATGTGTTTTATTAAAGGATTGAGGTGGTCAATTGCAAATCAAAAAAAGAATAAGAGTCCTGATCGTTGATGACAGCCTTGTGTTTCGTGAAATAATTAAAAAAGGCGTTTCCTCTGATCCTGATATAGAGGTTGTGGCTGTGGCCAGCGATCCCTTTGATGCAAGAGAGAAGATTTTGGAATATAATCCGGATGTTATGACCTGTGATATTGAAATGCCTAAGATGAACGGCATTGAGTTTATCAGGCGATTGATGCCGCAATACCCCCTGCCGGTAATTGTCATAAGTGCAGTCAGCGGGGTTGTTTTTGACGCTATCGATGCCGGTGCAGTGGATTTCATATCCAAGCCGGATTCTGCGAATGTCAGAGAAGTTGAAACTTTTATCAAGGAGATAATCGTGAAAATAAAAACCGCATCCTTATCTAAGGTCAGAATTAGCAGTCATAGCAAAGTGATCAGCAGGCAGTATCATGCCCATGAAGTAAATAGCAAGCAGATCATTGCCATTGGTGCATCAACAGGAGGAACAGAGGCAATCTCAAGAATATTAAAAGAACTACCGGCGAATATGCCTGGAATAGTGATCGTCCAGCATATACCACCGGTATTTTCAAGAATGTTTGCGGAAAGATTAAACGCTACCACTTTACTTGAGGTAAAGGAGGCCAGCCACGGAGATTATCTTGCTCCGGGAAAGGTTCTCATTGCTCCGGGAAATCAACATATGACCATTAAAAGGGTTGGTGACGGATATAGAGTTCATTGCTTTGAAGGGGAGAAGGTAAATGGCCATTGCCCCTCCGTTGATATTCTCTTTGAATCTGTGGCCAAAGAAGTGGGAGATCATGCCATTGGCCTTATCCTTACCGGTATGGGATATGACGGTGCCAAGGGATTACTAATGATGAAAAGAAAGGGTGCAAGGACCCTGGGCCAGGATGAAGG
>JAJUHH010000339.1 GCA_029267975.1 Clostridiales bacterium | reverse complement strand
CCTGGTAGTGGATCAGGGGATGGAGAATCAGTACCTAAGGGTGACAATTAATGAGAATGGCACCATTAATCTGCTTCACAAGGATAGCGGTAAACTGTATGAAGGTATCTGTTACTATGAAGATACCGGAGATATCGGCAATGAATATATTTACAGACAGCCGGAAGGTGACAGAGCCATTCTGTCTAAGGATTTTCCCTGCCAATATAAGCTGATCGAGGATGAGGAATATCGTGCAAGCTACCAGATCACCCAAGTACTTGATATACCGGTTAGTGCGGATGAAACATTAATCGAAGAAAGGAACAGTATGGTAGATATCAGGTTGCGCAAGGCTAAGAGAAGCAATCAGCTTGCAAAACTCACAATTCACACCCTGATCAGCCTTGAGAAAAATGGACGGAGCCTTCAGATCGTTACAGAATTTGAAAATACAATGAAGGATCATAGACTTCGAATGGTTCTACCCACTGGGATACTGGCAGATACCCATTATGCAGACTCCATATTTGAGTTGGTGGAAAGGCCCAATAAGCACGCAGATACCTGGAAGAATCCCAGCGGATGTGATCGTCAGCAGTGCTTTGTTGGCATCGAGGATGACAAGTACGGATTACTGGCTGCTAACCTCGGACTATATGAATATGAGCTCCTGCCGGGAGAAAATAATGCAATTGCAATTACGCTTCTTCGGGCTGTGGGTGAACTGGGCGACTGGGGGGTATTCCCTACTCCGGAGGCACAATGCCTCAGAAAGTGCAAAACTTCAATTGCCCTTATACCATATACTTCCCAGGACAAATGCTTTGATCCCCTTGCATTGGCTTACCAGTTCCAGATACCGATGCTTACTTATCAGACCACAGTTCATCAGGGTAGCCTTCCGATTGAGAAATCCTATCTGGAATGGGAAGGCAGGGGTATTTATCTGACCTGCTTGAAGAAGAAGCAAAACTCAGATGAGAGTATCCTCCGCTTTATCAATACGTCACAGAAGGAAAGCAGTCTGAGAATCCGAAATTGCAGCGACAGGAAAAGATATTTCCGCAGTAATGTAATAGAAGAGCTGCTAGAGGAAGTAAAACCGAATGCGCAGGGAGAGCTGCTCCTACAATTAAGGCCGTATGAAATCTTTACCTTAAGTATTAAAAATTAATTGATCAAAGTGTTTTATGAAGGAAGTAAAAGGAAAGGCAGGTGCCATTCCCGTTGAATAAAGGGCATAAAAAATGGAGACAGCTGGACTTGAACCAGTGACCCCTTGCTTGTCGAGCAAGTGCTCTCCCGACTGAGCTATGCCTCCATGTGTTAAATTATAACATAAATTAAAGTTTGATACAAGAAGATGATTAAACTACGAAAGTCAGTATTGAGAAAGTCAGTATTGAGAAAGTCAGTATTGCATAAGTCGGTGTTGCGAAAGTCTCGATGACAGTTACTTTACTTCGGACGGATTGACACCCAATACGCGTTTATAGACAGCGGAGAAATAGGATTGACTGCTGAAGCCTAGCTTCTCCGCTGTTTCTGTAACACTAAATCCGCTTTCCAGTAGTTCAGTGGCTGTTTTTAATTTCAGCGTTAAGAAATACTGATGTACCCCGATCCCGGAAAATTTATAGAAGATGCGTTTCAAACCTGCCTGGCTGATGTTGCAGAACGCTGCGATATCAGAAACTGAGGGCTGCATACATATCTGGCTGTTCATATAATTAATGGCCTTACGAAAGATCAGTGCTTCCGGCGTAGTTGAGACATTGGAGATGCTTCCGTCATCAGCCAGGGATAAAATAAGCTGATAGATATAGGTAGTCAGCATCTGGGAGTAGGTTTCTACATTTTTAAAGGGAAGCAGATATTGCTGGTGGAAGGGAGTATGCTCAGGCAGTTTATACTCCTTGAATTTATTATGTATGTAAGCAAGCATGGAAGACATGATGCCTTGCTGCTCCTCAGACAGATGAAACACCTTGTTTTGCAGATAGCTGCTTAGTTTCCCTTTCAGGGAATAAGAAAATATCAGAAGAGTTGCTCCGTCTTTGTTATCAATATATAATTTGTGCAGCTCCAGGGGCTTATGAAAAATGATCTCTCCTTTGGTAAGATGATATACCCTGTCGTCGCCGGAAACACAGACCCTGCCGTCCAGTACATAGACGCATTCCCAGAAGTTATGGGCTTCTCCGGGAAAGTTAAAGCCGTTTTGGTAGTGTATTTCAAAAAAAGAATAGAAATTTTCTATGCGTATCAAATCATTTACGTCACTGGAGAGCCACACCATAGTTATACTCCTTGCTCATGAGCTAAAATCATATATTTTTGAACTTTTATTGTATTGATATACGTTTTTAAAAACAATATATTAATAGCATATAAAAATACAAAAGTAAAGGAATATATGCGATGGATAATATTAAAATCGGATTTGTAGGGTTAGGCGGCCGAGGCCAGGGACTTCTGAGGGATATTATATTAGCACAAGGGGAAAAAGTAACTGCTGTGTGTGATACATACGATGACAGGGCTGAAAAGGGTGCTGAGATTGTGGTAGGGGCTCAGCAGGCAAGACCAGCTATTTATAGGGATTATCATGATCTGATCAGGGATGAGAATGTAACCACAGTGATCATTGCAAGCTCCTGGGAAAGCCATGTTGAAATTGCTCTTGCAGCCATGAAAGCCGGCAAAGCAGTTGCCATGGAGGTAGGTGGTGCTTATACACTTGAGGAATGCCATGAGCTGGTCAATGTCTACGAGGAAACAAAAACACCCTTCATGTTCCTTGAGAATTGCTGTTTTGGCAGACGTGAAATGATGGTGCTCAATATGGTCCAGATGGGACTCTTTGGTGAGATCGTTCATTGCAGCGGAGGGTATCACCATGACCTGCGGGAGGAAATTTCCTTTGGCAGAGAGAACAGACACTACAGACTGAGGTATTATTTAACCCGCAATTGTGAGAATTATCCTACCCATGAATTAGGACCCATTGCAAAGGTGCTGAATATCAATCATGGGAACAGAATGATGACACTTACCTCAACTGCTTCCAAGGCAGCAGGTCTGCGTGAATATATTAAGAAGAATAAGAAAGAGGATGACCTCCTGCAAAATAAGCAGTTTGCCCAGGGAGATGTCGTTACTACAGTAATTAAATGCGCAAATGGCGAGACCATTGTACTTACCCTTGATACTACCCTTCCCAGATATTACAGCCGTGGCTTTACGGTAAGGGGAACCAAGGGAATGTATGAGGAAGCAACAGACTCCGTCTTCATTGACACGGAAGCCGACAGAAGTCTTGACTTTAAATGGAGAAAAGAATGCTTCGGCAATGCCCAAAAGTATGAGGAGGAATATGAACACCCGGTATGGAAGCAGTATAAGAAGGAGGGGGTTCAGGCATCCCATGATGGTATGGACTGGCTGGAGTTCAAACATTTCTTTGAAGCATTAAGAAAGGACGCACCCATGCCTATCGATGTCTATGATGCCGCCAGTTGGATGGCAATAACTGCTCTTTCTGAAATGTCCATTGCAAAAGGTGGGCAAGTAGTTGATATACCCGACTTTACCAAGGGTAAATGGATGAGGGATGAAAGCAAACTATGGTCAGAGTAATTTAACATGTCCCAGTGATTCGTATATAGCGATAGAAAATATTACTGTCAATACTGGCAGAAGGAAAAGGGAAAATCTTATAATAAGGTTTCCCTT
>JAJUHH010000338.1 GCA_029267975.1 Clostridiales bacterium | reverse complement strand
AGGGATAGCGAAATAAATTACGCTCCAGAGAGGCAAGCGCAGGGGAATGGATAAAGCGATGGGGGATTTTTAATGCATTAAAGCTTTCCGCATATACCGGTTCCTCTATGGTAATCCCTGATTCAGCAGCCAGACGCAGGAGCTTATGTATGGTCTTCTTACTCAGACTGAACAGCTGATGCTCCTCCCCTGCTTCCGCAATGTCCTCGGAAGGGTCTATGGTCACTGTAATCATCAGCTTTTTGGCGTAGCGCATCATCTTAAGCAGAATCTGATATTGGCAGGGGGTAAAACCTGTAAAGCCATCCAGACAGATCACCGTATCCTTAATCCACTGGGATCGGTCCATGGCATCCCTTAGTACCACAAGGATTTCTTCCGCGGTGATGTAACGGTCCTTCATGAAGCTTTGAAAGCCCTCATAGATGGTAAACAGATCCTTTAGCTTTGCCTGTAATACCGGCTTACCGCCGGCGATTTCCTGCATGCGGCTAAAATCATCCGGACCGATATTATACTGATACAGCTCTGACAGCAGAGATTTCAACTCTCCGATAAATCCAGGCTTTTTTACATTGCTGCCAAACAAGGACAGCTCCTTTCGTTTTTCTGCCACCACCTTACGAAGTACCATGCTTTTACCGGTATCCTCAAGGATTGGGCAGTCATTGCCTCCGATTTCATCAAAAATACGGTAAGCAAAGCGCAAAAAGCTAAGGATATCTACATTCATCACCCCATGCTCCGGGTGCAATGCAACAATATCCTTTTGTGTCTGCAGTGTAAACTGCTCAGGTACGATCACCAGATAATTGGTATCGGGATTCTGTTTTGATTGTTCTATTACTTCGCGATATAATTGATAGGACTTACCTGAACCGGCACTCCCAAGAAATAATTGCAAAGACATCCGATTTCCTCCAGTTGTGATAAATATAATTCACCAAAATGCTGTTCCCAGCAATTAGTTTGAACAAAATGTGAGTTTGACCTGCATAAATTATAAACGTGCCTAATAATATATATTAAGATTAAGACATGAAGCAAATCATGCTCGGAGGTTAGAGATGGCAAAGACGAAAATTGTCGTTATCCAATTAAAAGAAATCATATATACCGTGATTTTTGCGGCATTAGGTATTCTGTTAATACTACTTCTCATTTTTATGTTTAAGCCGGATAAAAAAGAGGAAGCAGCATCATCAGAGCCCGACATGTATAAGGCAGGTAAATATACCTCCTCCATAACCTTAAACGATACGACTCTTAATCTGGAGGTTGTGGTTGATAAAAACCATATCAATTCCGTAAGCATCGAAAACATCGATGAAGCTGTTACTACTATGTATCCGCTTGTAGATCCCTCCTTAGAGGCAATTAAAGCACAATTATATAATGATGTACCCATCGACCAGATAGAGCTTCAGGAGGATATGAAATTCACCCAGCAGCTTCTGATCGACGCCATCCGATCAGCACTTGAGAAAGCGAAGATAAGCGAGTAGCTTAAGATGCTGTAAAGCTTCTTCCCGAAAGCTTTACAGCATCGTTTTTTCAAAGACATGGCAGAAAGGCTTAAAGCAGCATAACTGCTAAGCTTATATTTCTTCGTTATACAGATACTTACTGTAGGGAGATTTTTCATCCAGGAAGATCATACCGATAATTCCCGGCCCCGTATGAGCACCGATGGCACAACCTACATAGTTTACCAGAAATTTCTTACAGCCATAGGTCTTTTCCAGCTGTTTCCTCATCTCCTCAATGGTTGCCATATCATCGCCATGGACCAAACCAATATATTGATTCTCAAGGTCAACCCCACGCTCTCCAACCATCTCAAGCAAGCGCTTTAAGGATTTGCTTCTGCCTCTGACCTTTTCAATGGATTCCAGGGCTCCCAGATCATTGACATGGATAATGGGCTTAATATCTAAAAGTCCTCCAGCAATTGCAGAGGTTCTGCTGAGCCGTCCGCCCTTTAAGAGATATTCCAGGGTACTTACCGTAAATACTTGCTCCATATGATCACAATGCCACCTGATGCCATCAATGATCTCCTGCTTAGAAGCACCGTTTTTCTGCATTAGCAGGGCATAATAGGCAGCAAGACCAAAGCCCATAGAGGCACACTTTGAATCTATGATCGTCAGGTCAAAGTCAGGATACTTCTCCAACAGCTCTGCCTTAGCAAGATTGGCAGCATTAAAGGTTCCTGCAATCCCGGTGGAAAAACAAATATAGATCACTTCATCCCCATTTTTTGCATAGGGTTCAAAATTATCATAAAACATCTGGGAATTGATATGATAAGTCTTTACATCCTTTCCCGAGCGTAAAATATCATAGAACTCCTCCGGCAGAATGGTTTTTCCATCAAAATAATCCTTTTCGTCAATCACAACCGGCGTAGGAATTACATGCAGGTTAAACTGCTCGATTACCCATTTTGGTGTATCGGAAGCTGAATCTGTAATGATTTTAAGTGCCATAACTGTTCCTCCCCATCTTTCGCATTTATTTTTACTTCTGTATCTTCCTTCTGTTCTTATTTATATTTTGTATGCTGTCTCCGGTTACCTATCTGTCTTAGAGCTGCTCTAATTCCTTCTTCCAAAGTGCTGCTGAAGCATCACTGGGCATTCTTAAGTCCCCTCTGGGAGAAACCGACACACTTCCCACCTTAGGGCCGTCAGGAAGACAGGACCGTTTAAACTGCTGGCTAAAGAAGCGACGATAAAATACCCGAAGCCATTTTAGGATTACCTGATCTTCATAGGTTCCTGCAAATGCAAGCTTGGCCAGACGGTAGATCTTACCGGGTGTGAACCCAAATCTCAGAACATAATAAAGGAAAAAGTCGTGCAGCTCATAAGGCCCCACAATATCCTCTGTCTTCTGAGATATTTCTCCATCCTTGGGAGGCAGAAGCTCCGGACTTACCGGCGTATCCAAAATATCCTTTAACACCTCACGCAACCTGACGTCCCCGCTGCTATCTGCAAAATAGTTGACCAGATATCTTACCAGTGTCTTGGGTACAGATGCATTCACTCCGTACATGGACATATGATCCCCGTTATAGGTTGCCCAACCCAGAGCCAGCTCGGACATATCACCGGTTCCAACGACAAAACCATTATATTTCCCTGCCACATCCATCAACACCTGGGTACGCTCCCTTGCCTGACTGTTCTCATAAGTCAGGTCATGTTGATTTCTGTCATGGCCGATATCTCGAAAATGCTGTTCCACAGCTTCCCCGATGGGGATCTCAAGTAAGGTAACCCCCAGGCACTGTGCCAATGCAATGGCATTTTGATAGGTTCTGTCGGTGGTGCCAAAGCAGGGCATGGTAACTGCGATGATTCCCTTTTTATCAAGCCCCAGCATCTCAAATGCTCTATTTGTTACCAGCAGGGCCAGGGTAGAGTCAAGGCCGCCGGATATCCCCACCACTGCACAATGGCTGTTTATATGGGACAGTCTGCTCTTTAATCCCATGGCCTGAATATTAATAATATCCTTGCAGCGCTTCTCTCTGTCCTCCCTGGAGGAAGGAACAAAAGGAGAAGGATCAATATATCTTGTTAGGTTAATCTCCGGCAGCTGCGTCCTGCCGTCACCCATGGCAAATGGTATGACCCGGTAAGGGCTGCTGTTCTGCCCCATGTAGGTAAGCATTCTTCTTCGCTCATTCTTCAGCTTGCCAAGGTCAAGCTCCGT
>JAJUHH010000337.1 GCA_029267975.1 Clostridiales bacterium | reverse complement strand
CTTAGCGCATTTGTAGCTGCTGTCCAGGCTGCTGTGGGGAGGCTGCCAAGGCTCTCTGTAATACAGCAGATATTCCCTCTGAAAAGCCTCTGAGTAACCACCATGATCCCAAAACTCCGGCTCCTCCATATGGATTGCCTCTACTCCTGCGTCAACCGCTGCTTTCAGCTTCTCCGTCAGGTAATCTGTAAAAGCAATGCTGGGGCACATATAGGGAACATCAATCCCATGTTGAATATACTTCCCCCTGCGATCCATCTGGCTTTCCTCCCAGTGCTCTCTGCCGTCATATGTTCCGTATAAATAGTCCTGATACTCCCCCCAGGAGATACCTGTCATTAAATGGACCACATATCCTTTCTCCCGGTACTGTTTTACACGGTCCGGCATGGTTGGATCGATACCATATACCATTACAAAATCGCATTGCAGATCAATCTTAGGCTGCCAGGGACCACTCTCCTGGTAACCGGTGAGTTCCTTACTTCTTTCTCTGATATATGCCATACCAAGCTCCTCCTCTATATAAAAAGCCCTTGTCAATTAAAAGACCCTTGCATTAATTATACGTAAGAGGAAGGAAGGGGGCAACCTGCATCCCTGAATACCCTGCAACCTGTATATGGGATACCTGTTATACCTTCCTTCTTTACCTCTTACATTTTAATAACCTCTTCTATTCAGTATCATGAAATTCAACTAGTCAAGAATATCAGCTCTGGAATTTGCACATTCCGTTACATAATCAAGGAATTCTAAGAAGAGGCCATCTTCTTTCGATAATAAGTAATCCTGATATTCTTTTAAGATCGCACGAGCCTCTTCTTCCGTTTCAGCAAAGTAAGCTCGCTGTGTATAATCATCCAGTGTTGTTCCTTCAAAAGCAAACACTTTTACCTTATCATATCTGTCAAATTTATTGATCAGGCCGGTTAATGGATAGCCTGTCACGCGCTCTACCGGACGGGCCTTTTTGTAAGCTTCCAATTCTTCAACTGCTGCATCTGCATCACCGGCATTGGTTTCACCCCACCAGGTATAGCGTGTATCAGCCTGAAGCGCACGTCCTAAGATGTAACCAATTCCTTTTTCACGTAATTCTTCATCTACAGAGCTATCTCCGGCTTTCTTTCTTTCAAGTAACTCTGCCTTAAGACGAGGTTGACCCTTCTCGTTCAAGGTATAAGTATCTCCTTCAATACCATATTGGCACAGACGAGCTCCTTCTTCGCTGTTCACAAAATCCAGGTAAGCTAAAGCAGCTTCAAGATTAGAGCATGTAGTAGGGAAGATGATCGCAGGAGATCCACCACGACCATTTTGCTCTAACTGAACTAAGGTCTGACCATCCTGATAAGTCATAGGACCTACCGGTACATAACGCATTTCCGGATTAGAATTATATAAACCAGTTAGTTTTGTGGAATTAATGACAACGCTGTACTGAGCAGAAGCAAATAAGGCAGTACCATTTCCTACTTTTTCATCTGCCTGTGCATCCGTATGCTTAAAGCATTCCACATCCAATAAACCTTCGTTTACTAATTTCCAGGTAAAGAGATTTCTATCGATCCAGTTGTCTGTAAGAACGTTATAGGTATATTTCCCATCTGCTTGTTTTACATAGCTGCTGAATTTCTTAGAAGAAAAGTTGATGGAATAACCGGAGACATCCCAGCCATCATGATATGTAGTTGCTACGATGGTATCATTTCCATTGACATCCTTAAAGCCATACTCTTTTGCTGCTTTCATAAACTTGTATAAATCTTCTGAGGTTTTAATTGTTGTTGGATCAATACCTAATGCTTTCGGAACATCTCCACGAACAAATACACCGTAGGCCCAGTTTGTAACACCATAGTCATCTCCTGGTGTTTCTTGTGGTAAAATGTATCGTTTTCCTTCAAATCCAGGATAATCTAGGTCATTTTCCAAATAAGATTGTGAAATTACACCGACATCATAAGCATTTGCCAGGTTGGGGTAGTTGGGAAGCAGATCACCAATCGGAAGTAAGCGACCTTCCATCGCTGCTTTTTTAATAACGGCTGTTTCTCCGCCGTCGCCACCCCAATAAGGTGCATTGATCATATCAGGCATGTCACCGGAGGCAAACATTAAGTTCAGTTTTTCTGTTTCATTCATCATGATGCCTTCAAATTCAACTGTTACACCTATTTTTTCTCTGATCGCCGCCGCTACAGCATTGTTGTACTGATCTGAGGCGGTTTTAAAACCACCATTCCAGCAGACCAACATTTTTAATTTCACATCATCGAACTTCTTTTGTCCCCCCTCTGAAGTTCCTTCCGCAGTAGTACCTGAAGAATCTGTTCCGGTAGCAGTTGTATTCTTTGTTCCGCCTGAAGAATTTGATTGAGTGTCTGTGCTTGTGTTACTTTTCGTACACCCTGATAATAATGACGCAAGCATCGTCATTATTAACACAATACCTAAAATACGTTTTTTCATAGTACACCTCCATTTTTGTATGTAAAAGCATTAATAAAATTAATGCTATACATCCCCCATTACACAGATTAACCTTTTACTGATCCAACCATTACCCCTTTTACATAATGCTTTTGAAGGAAGGGATAAACAACGACAATCGGCATGGTGAGTATCATAACAAATGCCATCTGTAAGGATTGGCTGGTATAGCTTGTCATCGTGAGCGCACTAGATTCCTGACCTAACTTGACTGATGCTGTCACAGCTTCACTCAGTAGTTTTTGCAATAAGGTGGCTGCCGGAAAAAACTCTGTCCTGCTTTGATAATAGGCTCCCGTAAACCAATCGTTCCAGTGTCCTACCCCGATAAAGAGTGCTAGGGTAGCTAGAATTGCCTTAGACAGCGGCAGATAGATACGGAATAAGATGGTTGCTTCACCCGCACCATCCAGCTGGGCGGATTCCCTCAATTCCAAGGGTATCGTATCAAAGTTTGTCCTTAGCAATAGGAAATTGAAAAAGCTATAAATCGCAGGGATAATATAGAGCCAAAAGCTTCTTGTCAGATGTAGATCTCTTAACAGCATATAATAGGGTATTATTCCGCCCCCAAATAAGGTAGTGAAATAAAAGAAAAATGTAAAGAATGTCCTGCCTGGTAATGTTCTTACGCTTAAGGCATAAGCGATCAAGGCTGTAAAAAACAGTCCCACGATTACACCGATCAAGGTTCTGGATACAGAGACTGTCAATGAAGCAAAAATTCTGGCATCATTAAAAGCATGCGCAAAGTTTTCTAATGTAAATTCACGAGGCCAAAAATATACGCCACCTCTGACAAAATCCCGTCCGGTATTTAAAGAAGCGATCAGTACATACCAAAATGGATAGAAGGTAATAAGACCGAAAGCAGTAAGAAACAGATAGGTACATACAAGAAACGCTTTGCGAGACAGCGATGTTTTAATTTTCATCCTCTAACCTCCTTCCAAGCTGTTATAAGTAATAAGTTATCCTTATGTAAATCACCAAATGCTTACTTCCAGGAACTTCTTTGAGATCCAGTTCGTAACTGACATTAATGCAAAGGCAAAGGCTGATTTAAATAATCCAATGGCTGTTGCATATTCAAATCGACCATAATTCAAACCGGTTTTCAGCACATAGGTATCAAGGATTTCTGATATCTGATTATTCGACGGTTGTTGAAGCAGCAGGACTTGATCAAAGCCTGCATTTAAAATGCCGCCAACAGCAAATATAAACATAATCCCAATGGTACCCTTGAT
>JAJUHH010000336.1 GCA_029267975.1 Clostridiales bacterium | reverse complement strand
TGGAAATAGACGAGGACTCGCTGGACAGCATCAAATCACTGGATGGATTAATCAGCTATGAACTTGATACCCATATAACAGCACAGATGAACCGGGTCAATGATATCATAGAAAGCCGGTGGGCGCATGAACACGGATATACGGGCCGGGGTGTGGGAGTAGCAGTAGTAGATACCGGCATCACCTTGCATAAGGATTTTATCGAAGGAGGCAACCGGGTTATCGGGTTTGCGGATTTTATCAACCACAAGGCAGAACCCTATGATGATAACGGACATGGGACCCATGTAGCAGGAATCATCGGGGGGAATGGTTTTTCCTCCAAGGGAAAGTATATGGGAATTGCTCCGGAATGCAATTTTATCGGAGTCAAGGTGTTAGATAAGCGAGGAGACGGAAACATCTCCGATGTCCTGGCAGGACTGCAATGGATCATTGATAACCGCAAGCGATATAATATCCGGGTGGTCAATATCTCCGTTGGGACTGCCTCCAAGGAGAATCTGGATGAGAATTCCTTATTGGTACAGGGAGTGAATGCCGTGTGGGACAGTGGGATCGTGGTTGTTGTAGCAGCCGGCAATAACGGTCCCGGACCCATGTCCATATCGACCCCGGGTATCAGCAGAAAAGTGATCACAGTAGGATCCTCCGATGACAATGTATCTGTTGAGGTGTTTGGCAGCGGAAAATCCAAGGACTATTCCGGTCGGGGACCCACTCCCTTTTGTATTAAAAAGCCTGATATTGTGGCACCGGGCTCCAATATCATCTCCTGCAACATCAGCCGGTATCCGCCCAGAAACAGAGTCGGTGAAGCCCCAATGATGTATACCATCAAAAGCGGAACCTCCATGGCGACTCCGGTAGTGACAGGAGCCATCGCCCTCTTAATTGCCGCCCATCCTCATATCACCAACCGGGAGGTTAAGCTTCGCTTGCGAAACAGCGCTGTAAACCTGGGGCAGCATTGGGAGAAGCAGGGCTGGGGCCTTCTGAATGTCCGTCGCTTATTAGAGCTTTAAGCAAAAGTTACATAAGGAAGAACGAAATGATAGAATGATATTTGACTGAATTGGAGAATATAAGGGGAGTGATAGAATGCGAGAGGTAGAAACTTCTCGCATTTTATCATAAACGAAAAATATTAGTTTATTAAATTTACAAATCATATTGTATTCTTTTCAAAAAAGCTTTATAATAGGGTAAGGAATTAAATGCCTGTTCTTACATTAATTCAAATCTTAAGGAGGATGAAAGAATGTCATATTTTAACGTTGGAAAAATCCAATATGAAGGACCTCAAAGCAAAAATCCGCTCTCATTCAAGTATTATAACCCGGATGAGGTTGTCATGGGCAAAACAATGAAGGAGCAGCTTCGTTTCGCTATGTCTTACTGGCATACACTGACATATATGGGTACAGATCCCTTTGGTGGAGTTACCATGAATCGTGAATGGGATCAAACTACAGATGTAATGGAGAAGGCAAAGGAAAGAGTTCATGCAGCATTTGAATTTATGGAGAAGCTGCAGATTCCTTTCTTCTGCTTCCATGATCAGGATATTGCACCCAGAGCTGCAACCCTGGAAGAGACCAACAGGAGACTGGACGAAATTGTTGCAGTGATCAAGGAGGAGATGGCTCGCACCGGAATTAAGTGCCTCTGGGGTACAACCAATGCTTTCGGCGACGATAAGTTCGTGCATGGTGCAGCAACTTCCTGTAATGCAACCGTATTTGCTTATACTGCTGCTCAGATTAAGAAGGCGATGGAGATCACCAAGGAGCTGGGCGGTGTCAACTATGTATTCTGGGGTGGACGAGAAGGCTATGAGACCTTACTTAACACAGATACCGGACTGGAATTAGATAACCTGGCAAGGCTGCTTCAGATGGCAGTGGATTATGCGAAGGAGATTGGATTTACCGGCCAATTACTGATTGAGCCCAAGCCAAAGGAGCCTACAAAGCATCAGTATGATTTTGATACTGCGACAGTACTTGCCTTCTTAAGAAAGTATAACTTACAGGATCACTTCAAGATGAATATTGAAGCAAACCATGCAACCCTTGCTCAGCATACCTTCCAGCATGAGCTGAACATGTCAAGAATTAACGGTGTTCTCGGCAGCGTAGATGCCAATACCGGTGATCCTTTGCTTGGATGGGATACCGATCAGTTCCCTACCAATGTATACGATACAACCCTTGCTATGTATGAAATCCTCTTGGATGGCGGCTTCAAAAAGGGTGGTTTAAACTTTGACTCCAAGGTTCGCCGTGCTTCCTTCCAGGATGATGACTTATTCTACGCATATATTGCAGGTATGGATGCCTTTGCAAAGGGCTTAAAGGTAGCTGCAAGACTGCTTGAGGATAAGGTGTTTGAGAACTTCAAAGCAGAGCGTTATGCAAGCTATAACAGCGGTATCGGCAAGGATATCGTTGAAGGTAAGGTTGGATTTAAGGAGTTAGAGGCATATGCCTTAAAGAACGGTACCACACCTAACAGCTCCGGCAGACAGGAAATGCTGGAGAGCATCCTGAACCAGTATGTCCTTGAAACAAAGTAAATAGCATGTAATATAAGCAACGAAGAAACGAAGACAGGTGTAACAAGAGGTATGGTCAATAGGATAGCTGTTGGCGGCAATCTATTGTACTAACCATAAAACAAGGCTGATATAAAATGAGATTAAGTTATCTAAGTTTTGCGGGTCGACGCTTAAGGACGTCCTGTCCAAAGCGTCTGAAAGGGCCATCCATGGCCCTTTCCCCCTTAGATATCGTGCATTTTATATCAGCCATGCTTTATGCTAAGTACAATGACAATCTTGCCAAATGCTTTCCTATTGACCATACCTCTTGCTAGACCTGTCTTCTGTTTTTGGATGTTCCTACTATAAATTAGAAAACTGCCATGTCATAATTTACATAACGTATGATCGATATTAGTCGTTACCAATAACAGGGGAGCAGGAGTAGGGCTGAAGTTGTCCGGTGAAATCATTAGACAAGATCGTCATTGCGCTTAGAGTCCGGAAGGTGTTTCTGCCTTTCGGGCTCTTAGTGTAGTAGATCGCAGTCTCTGAATTTCATCCGGACTATTTCAGTCCTTTTCCTGCTCCCCCTTCTTAGTTACATCACTTCTTATATTATAGTACCAATGACGGTGCAGTATAAACCCGGGCCTTCATTTCATTGTCAAGCATGTATAAGCCCTTGGGATCCCCGGCAAAGAGATCAAATTTCTTGATGTTATCATCGGCATTCTTTTCTTCCTCGCCCTGTTCCTTGATAAACCAGTCCAGGAACTGCATGGTACGGAAATCTTTTGCCTTATAAGCAGCTTCATAAATGGTGTTAATAGAAGCTGTAACGGTCTGCTCATGCTCATAGGCAAGCACCAGAGGATCTCTGAAGCTGCTATAGGTCTTGTCCGGTGCGGCAACAGCTGCCAGCTTTACGGATTCACCGTTATTCAGGATATATTGGCGGAACAGCATAGCATGATCCCGCTCCTCCTGCGTTTGAACATAAAACCAGTTTTCAAAACCGTTCAGACTTTGGTCTGCATAATCATTTGCCATATCCAAATATAAATAGGCGGAGAATAATTCCTTTGTAATCTGCTCGTTGAGTAATTTTACTACCTCTTGATTCAGCATAGTGATCATCCTTTCTCTTGTAAGTTCGGAAATGTTTTGCTTCCTGCTATCATTATAGCATGGAATTGATTGC
>JAJUHH010000335.1 GCA_029267975.1 Clostridiales bacterium | reverse complement strand
TACCCTGGCGCTTACCATTATCGGTTCCTTCCGTGAGCTTCTGGGTGCCGGCAGTATCTTTGGCTTCCGAATCACACCTGCAAGCTTTGAACCTATCACGATCTTCATTCTTGCCCCTGGAGCCCTATTTACCCTGGCGATCCTTACAGCAATTCAGAATAAGTTAAAGCTTCCCTCCGCAACCAACGGTTCGGGTAATAACAACATTGGCTGCAATGGAGACTGCTCCCACTGTGGCGGCAGCATCTGTACAACCAATCGTGAAGCCATTAAGAGCGAAGCAGCTGCAGCAAAGGGTTCAAAATCAGCAAACAAGGATGCGGAATAAGGAAGAGAGGTAAGGAATTCATATGAAAGAGCTTATAATGATTATTGTTGGATCCGCTCTGGTGAACAATGTAGTCCTGAGTCAATTCTTAGGCTTATGTCCGTTCCTGGGAGTATCCAAGAAAACCAATACGGCAGCAGGCATGGGAGCCGCGGTTATCTTTGTTATCACCATCGCTTCCGCACTCTGCAGTGTCATTTATCTATATCTGTTAGTGCCCCTGGGCATGGAATACCTGCAGACAATCGTATTTATTCTGGTTATTGCCTGTCTGGTACAGTTTGTTGAGCTTGTGTTAAAGAAATACAGCCGTCCTCTCTATAATGCACTGGGCGTGTACCTGCCTCTGATCACAACCAACTGTGCGGTATTGGGCGTTGCATTAATCAATGTTACGGACAACTATAATGTGCTTCAAAGTACTGTCAATGGATTTGGAATTGCAGCCGGCTTTACCATTGCGATTGTAATTATGGCTGGTATCCGTGAAAAAATCGAGTACAATGATGTCACCAAGTCCTTCCAGGGGTCCCCGATTGTGCTTATTACAGCAGGGCTCATGGCGCTGGCCTTCTTAGGCTTTGCCGGCTTATAGAATAGGGGGAGAGGATATGACAATATTAAATTTATTTTCAACTGATTTTCTTCAGGCGCTCCTCGGTACCGCTGCAGCCATTAGCACTCAGGGAGTTATGGTTGCAACAGCCATTGTTGCAGGGGTAGGCCTGTTCATCGGTTTATTCCTTGGGGTTGCAGCGAAGTTCTTCGAGGTAAAGCAAGACGAACGTGAGCTTCAGGTACGTGAGCTCCTTCCCGGAGCAAACTGCGGTGGCTGCGGATATCCCGGTTGTGACGGCTTGGCGGCTGCAATTGCAAAAGGGGAAGCTCCAGCTAATGCCTGCCCTGTTGCCAATAAGGAAGCCCATAAGGCCATTGCCGAGGTGATCGGTGCTTCCATAGAAGAAGGCGAGCGTAAGGTTGCCTATGTAAAATGTGCAGGAACCTGTGATAAAACCGAAGTAAAATACGAGTATTACGGTGTTCAGGATTGTAATAAGGCAGCGGCAGTTCCGGGGAAGGGCAATAAGAAATGTTCCTACGGCTGTATGGGCTTTGGCTCTTGTGTCAGGGCATGCGCCTTTGATGCAATTCATATTGTGAATGGTATTGCTGTTGTAGATAAAGCGAAGTGTACCGGCTGTACTGCTTGTACAGCACAATGCCCCAATAAGCTCATAGAGATGGTACCGGAGTCAGCAAGACATCTGGTTACCTGCAGCTCTCAGGATAAGGGTAAGGATGTTAAGGCTGCCTGCTCCACCGGATGCATCGGCTGCAAGCTTTGTGTTAAGAATTGTGAGTATGATGCAATTCATGTGGAGAATAATTTGGCTTACATTGATTACAGTAAGTGCACCAACTGCGGTAAGTGCGCTAGCGTCTGCCCTGTAAAGGTAATTGAGGTACAATCAGCCTAAGTGTTCCAGGCATTTGTTGTAGAAAGGTAGAAAGGAAGGAAAGAAGAACATGCATCCTCACAGCTTGCATGTTATACTTTCCTTCTATTTTCCTTACTTAAATAACAGCCCTTCCCTATCTTTGTCGACTGGTTCTTTTGTACTATTTTATGGTGACAAATTTTCCTATAAAATTTATTTTTAAAGCATTTATACAAAGAAACGGGTGGACATAATGGCAACAATCCATGAATTATCTAAGATCTGTGGAGTATCTGTATCAACCGTAAGTAAAGCATTGAATGGCTATGCTGATATCAGTGCCAAGACCAGAAATTTGATTATAAAAGCAGCCAATGAGCTGGGATATCTTCCGAACTCCGGAGCAAGATCCCCCAGGCTTAAGAAATCCTATACCATCGGTATACTTTTTCGTACCATGACGAACCTTGGCTTGAAAAATGATTATTTTGCATACATATTGGAAGCATTTCGCAGGGAAGCCGCCGAGAGCGGTTATGATATTACCTTTATCCAGGATAGTATTGGAACAAGGAAGATGACCTACCTGGAACATTGTCTCTATCGTCACTTTGATGGTGTCTGTATTGTATGTGCTGATTTTGAGAAGGAGGATGTCATTGAGCTGGTTAACAGCGATCTGCCGGTGGTGACCATTGATTATGCCTTTCAGAAGGCCTATTCCATCATCTCTGATAATTACAGCGGAATGAAGCGCCTGACCAATTATATCCTGCGTCAGGGTCATACAAAGGTCGGATTCATCAGCGGAGGGAATTCTCTGGTTACCAGAAACCGAATTGACGGCTTCCTGGATACAATGAGGGAGCATAAGATTAAGGTTCCCAAAGAATATATGCGAAGCAGTAATTACCGCAATGCCTTTATGGCAGAAGAACAGGCTATGAAGCTGTTGCAGCTGCCCGACTATCCTACCTGCATTATTGCTCCGGATGATATGGCCGCCATGGGAGTGGTGAGTGCAATCCGTAAATGCGGTTTACAACTGGTGAAGGATGTCTCCATAGCCGGTTATGACTGTATAGATGCCCAGCAATATGTAGGGGTGAGACTGACCACGATTAAGCAGGAGAGAGAGAAAATCGGAGTAGAAGCTGCGAGAAAGCTGATCCAGATGATTGAACATGGCAAGGATATTCCATGCGATACGGTATTCATAAAACAGTCCCTGGTCATAGGCAATTCCATTAGGAAAATTTCATAGAAATTACTTCAGAAATATTTAAATTAATCCGATAAAAGATTATAGGAAGCATCAGGCAAAAATATTGGATAAAAAAGGCGAAATATTGGATAAAAAGACAGAAGAACTGCGTAATGTTACCTAAGGATATCAAACAGGAGAGGAGGAGTGAAAATTGCTTCAGGTTTACAACTATATGATAGAAAGCTATCCGGTTAGACGGGAAGTCCTGTATCCCGTTCATAAAAGAAGTGAACTCAAAAAAGTTTATAATGATATTATTAACCTAAGTAAACGCTCCCCTTTATTCAAGATTGACTTATCTAAGGAAAATCAGGAGTATACCATTGGTATCAAGGAAAATGCTCTGTATTTGAAGGCAAAGCTGCAGGAAATGTCCCTTCCTGAGCTGTCTGGGTTCGGATCCAGAGCCTTGTATGTAAGTGATGAGGAGCTTGTATCAGCAAAAATGCTGGAGGAGGACACAGAGGGCTTGCCGGAGTCTATGGACCTCAAGGTTGACAGACTCGCCAAAATGCAGATTAATTATGGCAAGGAGCTCTATGGTGAATCACGAGGCTTGCCGGCGGGAATCTATCAATTATCCGTAAAGGTAATGGATCAGATGCACGCGCTGACCTTCATTCAGGAAGAACGGCTGGAGAATAGGGAAGCCATTGCAAAAATGTCTGAATTCCTCAATGAGATCCCTGGTATTAACGCATCTGTGGAGCAGGGG
>JAJUHH010000334.1 GCA_029267975.1 Clostridiales bacterium | reverse complement strand
GGTGCTACTGTCACCTATGACAAGAAAGCTACCCTTTTAACGGTAGCAAAGGATGGGACAAGTATTGTCGTAGATTTTAAGAACAAGACCGCCACTGTAAATGGTGTGGCAGATACTGCCAACGGGATCTTCAAGGCAAGCAAGAGTAAGAAGAGCAGTGCCCTGATTCAGTATATAGCAAATAAGCTGGGTGTTAGTATTTCCATAGGCAAGGATAAGGTGACGGTAGATAAAGTTGTATTGACCAAACCTAAGAATGTTAAGATAAGCCTGGTAGGTGCAGAGGAGAAGCCTGTTGAGGGTACAATACTGAATTCAAAGGTGCTATATCTTACAGCAACTGCAGATATTACTGCTGGGGAAGCGGCAGGCGGCAGGGCAGAGCTTTATGTTGGAGATCAGCTGGTGGCTACCGATTCTCAGATCACCGACACAGATACCCAGGTAAGCTTCACCACTTCTGACGGTTCACCTGTCAATGAAGAACTGCAGACTGCCATTCCCAAGGGCGGGGCAGTAACAGTCAAATTATATAATGCCAAGAATGATAAGGTTGAAACAAAGGCCAATATTAACCTTCTGGCTGATTATATAGCACCCACCCTCACAGGGCTTAGCTCCGCAGTTTACCTGGCGGAGGAAGGCGTACTCTACCTTGTTGTTAATGGTGCCGGCACCATTAAGGACAGTGTTGATGTGACAAAGCTTACCCTGATCGATACAGCACAAAATAAGAGCTATCAGCTTACCGCTGCTCCAAAATCAGGCTCAACAGGTGTTGTAAAGAGTGCAACTTCCTTAAAGGTTACCCTTGGTGCTACAGACCGGAATGCAATCAAGGACTTCAGCCCGGCAACAATAACTGTCAAGATTGCTGCTGGAGAGCTGCTCAGGGATAAGGCAGGGAATAGCTCACCGGTAACTGCTGAAGTTTCCCTTCCTGTAATTGTTATTAAATAAAAAGAGGAAAGCATGTAGCTTTCAAAGCAATTGAATTATTTTAATCTCAATCAAAGGATAAATAATATATTACATAATTGATAGCCACCCTTCATAAACTATCAAATGGGTAGAAACACCTGTACTCCAAGAGCAAACTTGGAATACAGGTGTTTTTTATTGCCAATGCAGCAAATTCGCTATATACTATTTTTATGTTGTACCTGCGAATGAAAAGCAATTCAAATAAAATAACTTATCATAGGAAGTGAAAAAATGAAGAACATGAAGAGAGAGTTTGGAATTCTGCAATATAACGCACCGGTAACCTTAACCTTCGTGATTGTATCCTTTGTTGTAATGGTGCTTCACTATGCCACCAAAGGGGCAGCTACAAGATTGCTTTTTTGTACCTACCGGTCCTCTCTTGCAGATCCCTTAACTTATCTGAGATTATTCGGACATGTGCTGGGACATGCAGGCTGGTCTCATTATTCCAGTAATATGGTACTCTTCCTGGTACTTGGTCCTTTGCTGGAGGAGAAATACGGCTCTAAGGGGCTTCTGACCATGTTTGCTGTAACTGCCCTGATATCCGGTCTGATCTACATGCTATTATATCCCAATAGCGTCCTCTTAGGGGCCAGCGGTATCGTATTTATGATGATTGTTATATCTTCGGTTGCCGGAATGAAGAACGGAAAGATCCCGCTCACCTTAATTCTTGTTGTGATCGTATATCTGGGAGGAGAGATCAGCCAAAGTTTCGGCTCCAATGACGGTATCGCTCATCTGGCACATATCACCGGAGGTATTTGCGGAGCAGGCTTTGGCTTCCTGCATGCAAAAAGAAAGATTTCATGAATTGTTTGTTAAAAAAATGTGATTTCATTTTCAGATGGAAATTTATATGATATGATAGGTTTAAAATAAAGGACAAAATTACGATGTCCTTTCGATCAGCAGTAATCAGAGGGTGAAGGCCCAGATCAGGGTAAAGGCCCATATAAGGTTGTACATGAAAGGTAGAAGAGCATGTTTGGCTATGTCAATGTATACAAGCCGGAATTAAAGATGAAGGATTTTTACAAATATAACGCCTACTATTGCGGCTTATGTAAGACTTTGAAAGATAAATACGGCTGCTTTGGGCAGATGACCTTATCCTATGATATGACCTTTCTGATTCTGCTTTTAACCTCTTTATATGAGAGTGAGACCAGGAAGCTTCAGAACCGCTGTCTGGTGCACCCGGTAAAAAAGCATGATACCCTGGTCAATGAAATCACAGATTATGTTGCAGACATGAACATTGCGCTGACTTATCATCATCTGAGGGATGACTGGCAGGATGAGAAAAGTATTGCCGCATTTGCGGGCTCAGGCTTATTAAAAGGGGCTTATCAGAAAATTGCCCTAGCCTATCCCAGGCAGTGCAAGGTGATTCAGGAAAGCCTGCAAAAGCTTCAGGAATGTGAGAAAGCAGGAGAGAGTAATCTTGATCTGGTATCCCGCTGCTTTGGAGAGCTGATGTCAGAGCTCTTTGTGTACCGTGTGGATCCCTGGGAAGAGAGCCTGCGTAAGATGGGCTTTTATCTGGGCAAGTATATCTATATTCTGGATGCATATGATGATATAGAAAAGGATCGTAAGCATGGCAGCTATAATCCCCTTCTTTCAGAATGTGATCAGGAAGGCTTTGATGAGAAATGCAGAAGGATTTTGACCATGATGATGGCGGAATGTAGCAGGGAGTTTGAGAAGCTTCCATGTCTGTTAGACATAGATATTCTCCATAATATCCTGTATGACGGGGTATGGACAAAATTTGATCAAATACAAAAAGAGAGAATCCAAAGGAAGGAACATGACAATGATAACAAATCCGTATAAGATACTGGAGGTATCGCCCAATGCCACCAATGAGGAGATTAAGAAAGCATATCGTGAGCTCAGCCGCAAATATCATCCTGATTCTTATGTAGATAATCCACTGGCAGGTCTGGCTGAGGAGAAATTCAAGGAGGTTCAGGAAGCCTACGAGCAGATTATGAAGGAGAGGGAAGGCGGTTATCAGTCCTATGGCAGCGCAGGCAGCAGTTCCTATAGCCAGTCCTCCTACTCCTCAGAGGATAATTCTGCGGAACTGAATGTTGCTTATAGCTATCTTGCAGCCAGAAGGTACCGGGAAGCACTGAATATCTTGTCCGGCATATCGAACCGCACTGCCAGATGGTACTATTACAGCGCAGTTGCCAATGCGGGTACCGGGAACAATATCATGGCCTTTGACCATGCACAAAAGGCAGTACAGATGGACCCGGGCAACCAGGAATATGTCAATCTGTATAACCAGCTGCAGTGGCAGGGACAGAGATATAACAGCGGAAGGTATAATAATGGAGGCGGCTACAATATGGGCAACCTTTGCTGTGATCTATGGTGTGCGGATTCATTATGCGAATGTATGGGAGGAGATCTGATTTCATGCTGCTAAATGCGAAAAAAATGGCATTTCTGGGCTTACTGCTGGCACTTACGGTTCTGCTGATTGTACTTAGCGGAGTTTTTGAATTCAATACCCTGTTTCTGCTTGCCGCTGCTTCCTTTGGGGTCGGAATAGCAGTCAGGGAGACGAATCTGCGCTTTGGCGCCGGTTTTTATATAGCGGCAATCTTCCTCGGCGTCATACTGGCACCCAATAAGCTCTATTGCCTGACCTTTGGGGCAATGGGCCTCTATATCCTGATCGATGAAATTGCCTTTGACAGGCTGACCTATCTTAAGACGAAGCTGGATAGAAGATTGCTGTATTGGATC
>JAJUHH010000333.1 GCA_029267975.1 Clostridiales bacterium | reverse complement strand
TAAAGAGCAGATACCTGCCGTTTGCTCCTCTTAAAATTGTATGTCCGCTTGCACCAACAGGAGAATGATAGTTTGTTAGTTCAAGGGAGGCTAAGGGAAGCTCATCAACTCCATATAACAAAGCTTCCAGGTTATCTCTGTTCCCCTCCTGATATATTCGTCCAAGGATAGATGCCAACTTGTCACTTCTTATATGCCGATAAGCAAATTCATACAAGGTATGTAAAAATGTAAAATAACCGTAACTGGTATCATTTATCATGGGTATGTTGTAATCAGGCTCGTAGTAATTACATATAAGCTCCAGCATTGCTTTGTAATTACTATGATGAAGCTGACTATATTCTGTATGAATAGCAAATTTCTCAAATGCTACAAAGTTAAGCAAAGCATAGTAATGATAGCCAAAAGTACCTTCAAACCACATATCATTCTGCTTTATACCTTGTTCCAATTGATATAAGAGACCATACTTCTCATATAATCCCAAACGGATGTAATCCTTTCTGTCAAACAGAATTCCAATTACTGCAATTGCAGAATTAATGATCACCTCATGATTATGAAGCTGATTACCCCGATGCTCCACTAAAAAATCTGCACCGGGAAGAAGCATTTCATCCCGAAGCATTTTCTTAGTATCTTCCTCCATATAATCAGACAGTAAGTCATAGGTCATCGCCATACAGCGTAACAGACTAGCTTCATCCAGAGTTTGTGCCATCATTTTTCCGGGACCGTTATAGGGAACATCCCCATGGATTTCATAGCCTTTATAATATCTGGCATATTCCCTTAGAATTGCCACCGCTTTATCTGCATAGGATGAAATTCCGCTTAACAGCCAAAGCTGAGCCATTTTGTATGCATTCGTTATATTGATACCGTTTGTAGTTCCCCACCAGGAGCTGTCATAGGGTTCCCCTGTAAATGTCTTCCCGCAATGGGGACAGACATGCTTTTTTGCTTCGCTGCGCTTGTAGGTCAAACGAATGGAACAGTCAGGACAGTAATAGTACATTCCCCAGTTTCCGATTCCTTCTTCGGGAATCATCAGATCTGTTTCGTATACTTCTTGTACCTCTCTCCTTAGTTGTTCCACTGCTTTCGGATATTTTGATACTCTATCCCTGATATGCTCAATCTCTTCCTTAGTAAACTGAAACATAAAGTTCTCCATTCCATATGCTAAATCGCATGTAGTAATTTATTGCATAATATTTGTAGTTATATATCCACCAATTACAAGATGAATTTACTGATGGCTTCTCTGCTTATGATGCCATGGCATATTACTCCATATAAAATTTTATCAAAGAGTAAGGAGAGAGGCTACTTTAACATCCGATTGTTCACTGTCAATATTCGCAGTTTCTGTTATGAATGCTGCTTAGCCAAGCATCACATACTCTTTCATGAAACTTTATGAAACATTGCTGATTTATTAACATTTTGTACCTCTGCCAAGATATAAGCTTGTCCTGTTGGTAAATATTTTCAGACCTTAACTTATAAGTTAATTTAAATCTGCAAACACAGATGAATTTCTTTCTGCCTTTTTTCATCCTCTTACTGTCTTAAGGAATTATTAAGTATTTATATCTCAAAGCGGGGTATTTTATTCCAGCTATTTGTCCGATATTATGACTATAGCTATTGAATGATAAGTGGGTGGATGGATGGTCATACATATTGAGTTTGATATTAAAATTACAGATCGTAATGGTATTGTACTGCAAAGCAGTGGCAAGCATTGTGAAGCAAATATTACTTCCGAGGGAAAAGAAGATACCGCTTCCCTTCTTGGTATAGATTTTACTGATTTCCTGGCGGAGTATCTATCCTCCAGCGGTTTCTTTCTACGGGAAAAGCTAATGAAGGGCTGCGGCTCCGGAAGGCTGAAGGGTCATGTTAAGAATAAAGCAATCATGAGAGGGACAAAGGTTAACGAACCTGACGATGAATATATCTCAGACCTTTTAAAGGGCAGTGAACTGGAGTATAAGATACGTATCGGTAATAACAAGGTTTTAATTGGGAAGATCCCCTTAAAAGTAGATGCAGATACAAATTCGGAGCTGGGAGACAACAAACTCTCTGCTGCCCTCCTGCTTGAAGAAGCTGCTTTTGAAGGGGGAACAGACAATGTTGCCTCATCTACTAGTGACGTGGAAATAGACCTCGTTGATGTACCTGACAGTAACGAAGGAGTAGACTGCTTTGAGGCTTCTGACAGCGAAGTGGAAATTGACAGCCTTGCGGCTTCTGACAATGACGAAGATGTTGCCCCCATAGAAGACTCTGACAGTGACGAGGTCATCAGCACTGAGTCTTCTGCCGGTGATCATGAGCTAGCTGTCTATAAGCTTTTAAACTACTCGATGATGAAAGCAATTGAAAAATACGAAGATAATATTTATAGTGTCTGGTATGAAGCTACAACAGATATGGAGCCTGCAATCGATGAATAGCTTGGATTAAGCATTGGCATATCATCGAAGACAGGCTCCATTTCTAGTTATTTATCATTAGATTGTTAGAGGACTCACTTCAAAAACACATGGGTATGAGGAATTATTTATGTAACTTCTTTGCTCTTAAAATTTCAAGTATAACATCGGGATTATTACAAGTGATCAGTTCAGCCCCGTTTTCAATGGCAACATCTACCGTAGCTTCATCCCGAACCGATGCTCCGGCCCAGGTACGAACGCCCTTTTTGCGCATAGCTTCAAATTCTTCTTTTGTTGCCATGCCATAGTGATTGCCAAACATACACGCGCAATAACCATAGGAATAGGGATCCATCTCACATTCCCCATTATGGATTACAGGGAAGTACACATGCTGTTTGTATTTGTTTCCGTAGTTACGCTGTATATACTCATGCAGCTTGCCGCTAAAGCTATTAATCACACAGCGTTCAGCAAAACCGTATTGCTCAATCATCTCAATGACACGGTCGCATACCTTGTAGGCGAGCTCCTCCCTGCCCTCGGTCGGATACTCTTTCAGCTCAAAGTCCACAGTGATCGTCGGATGATCCTTAATAAGCTCCATAAATTCAGTCAAGGTTGGAATACGGCAGTCTTTAAACTCCGGAGACTTTTTAGAACCTGCATCCAGTTCTTTGAGCTCTGCCAGTGTCATTTCACACACTTTACCTGTAGACAATGTGGTTCGGTCCACTGTCTCATCGTGAATCAGAACCAGTTCATTATCCTTGGTAACTCTTATATCAATTTCAAGCTGGTCAACCCCTAATTCCAATGCTGCCTTATAGGCTTCCATAGTATTTTCAGGGTACTTTTCACACCAACCCCGATGGGCTGCAACATAAATATTCTTTTCACTCTGCGTCCAATAGTTCATGCTTTTCTCCTTGCGTACTTAACTGTAAAACACCAGTAAAATCCCTTCCTTTGATGCCATTATATTTTATTATCCAATTAGATACAATGTAAAAATGCGAAGGTCCAAGGGTAAACATGAGACTATTCCAAGAATAGGAGCAAATTATTTCGCAGCTGCAGGTCTCTCCTTCGCTTTATCCGCCTCCGCAGCATTCTTTCTGGCTTCCTCTTTATTCTGTCTCATTTCCTCTATGGATTTTTCCGGCACACGGATACCTTTATAATTCTTGTGAGGGATTAAATCACCTGAGGAAAGCCTGATCTTGGCTGCTGCAATTTCTTCTTTATACTGAGGCAGCCAGGCTTCCTGCGCAACCAACATCTCATCCACCATCTGGAAGATCTCTTGGGGAGT
>JAJUHH010000332.1 GCA_029267975.1 Clostridiales bacterium | reverse complement strand
GTCCCGGTGACAGGATGATGTGGTCAGGCCTGAAGGCCTTGATCTGCTCAACTGTCAGCTCGTCATTGCGGATCACCTTTATTTCTGCCCCCAGACTTCCTGCAAGCTGGACCAGATTGTAGGTAAAACTATCGTAATTATCAATGAAAACTATCATATTATACAGCCTCCCTTCTGCCGCCGGACCCTGTTATTCTAATTCAGAAGCCTTAAGAATGGCTTCCATAAGTGCTTTTGCCTTATTCTCTGATTCTTCGTATTCCCTTTCCGGCACACTGTCAGCCACTATCCCCGCTCCGGCCTGTATATAAACCTTATTTTCTTTCTTTACTGCCATGCGGATGGCGATGCAGGTATCCATATTACCGGTAAAATCGATATAGCCGATGGCCCCACCGTAGATACCTCTGGCTGTCTTCTCCAACTCTCCAATAATCTCGCAGGCTCTGATCTTGGGGGCTCCGGATAAGGTACCGGCAGGAAGCAGTGCTTCAATGGCATCCAGTGCATCCTTCCCCTCCTTGAGGGTTCCTTCCACCTCGGAAGTAATGTGCATGATCCTTGAATAACGTTGGATCTTCATATAATCCGTAACCTTTACACTGCCGTATTCAGAAATCATGCCAATATCATTCCTTGCCAGGTCCACCAGCATATTATGCTCGGATAATTCCTTCTCATCTGCCAGCAATTCCACTGCCAAAGCATCATCCTCTTCCTTATCCTTTCCTCTTGGTCTGGAACCGGCTATGGGGAAGGTGGATAATATTCCGTCCTTTAACCGTACCATAGTCTCCGGTGAGGAGCAGATCAGCTGAACATCCTCACTTTTTAGAAATACCATATAGGGGGAAGGATTTAGGGTGCGCAGTACCCGGTAAGCATTTAGAAGATCAGCTGCATATTCCGTCTCAAAGCGTCTTGATATGACTGCCTGAAAGATATCACCGTCCAGGATATATTCCTTTGTCTTTTTTACCATCTGACAATATTCCTCTTTGGAGGTATTGCAGGTAAAGCTGGGCATGCAGGATAACTGCTCCTTTGAGAATGCAGCCGGTTCGTTAATGATCCTGGTAAGAGCCTCCAGTTCATTGACTGCCTTTTTATAATTCTCCATCCAATGATCAGTCTTCATGTTAACCACAATATTAATCTTCTGCTTCAGGTGATCATAGGCTATCACCTTATCAAAGAGCATCAGATCAAAATCAGGAAATTCACTGCCGGCAAGCTTTAGTACAGGCTCCTTATAAGCAATCATCTCATAAGAGAAGTAGCCTACCAGTCCACCGGTGAAGGGCGGCATACCTTCAAGCTTCGGAGCCTTATACTCCTTTAACAATTCCCTCAGCAGCTCATAGGGTTTCTCAGAGGCTAGGGTCCGACTTGCTCCGTTCTCAATGGTGATCTGCTTCTCCTTGCAGGTGATATGGATAATCGGATCAAAGCCCAGGAAGGAATATCTACCCCATTTTTCACCACCTTCAATGCTTTCCAGCAGGAAGTAATTCCTGCTGATCTGGGACAGCTTGCGCAGCAAGGTAATCGGGGTAATAATATCTGCATAAATCTCCTTGCAGATTGGGATAATGTCATAAGCTTTTACTAATCCTTCAATCTCATTCCTGCTTGGTGTAATCATATTGGTCACCTTATTTTTCATTGATGGATGAAAAACTCCTTTCTTTATTCATTTTGGTGAAGGCAGCAGCATAACCATCCTTATCCGTGTGTGCCTGACCTCATGTGCTGGCAGTAAGCAATGCATTTTTTGTATAAGAAATTGCTGCGTAATTTTCTTATACAATAAAAAAAGCTTTCATCCCTGTAATTTTACAGGGACAAAAGCTTAAGCTTCTGCGGTACCACCCGGTTTGATGTATCGCTACATCCTCTCATTTTGCATACCATCATATGCACCCCACTGATAACGGACAGGGTTCCCGTAAGCGCCTACTCTCTATATGATTTCGGGCTTCCCTCACAAGTCCATTCAGAATAACCTTTGTAACCGCATTCTCATCAGCAGCGGCTCTCTGGATACAAATAGTTAAACTTACTTCTCTTGCTCATCGGTTTTTTATATTAACCGAATTATAACAGCGGACAAAATAAATTGTCAAGCAAATTATTATGAAGTTATCAAAAAGATTATCTTCTACCAGCGAAACCCGCTATTGTCAATCCATTTATGTAAACATACAAAGCTCTTCACTTATGAAAGCTATTAATTATTTTCATAACTAAGAAGCCGTCTTTACCGCCCTGCTTTGTTGACGGAGAATTTTAAATCATATATAGTTATCCTAGAGGACAGGGCTGATATTAGTTAACCCGATATCAGCCCACAACAAATCAAATGAGGAGTCGATCATATGAATAAAAAAGTTGCGATCATTATGGGAAGTGACAGCGATCTGCCGATTGTAAAGGGAGCAATCACTACCCTAAAGGATTTTGGTGTCACAGTTGAGGTTCATGTAATGAGTGCGCACCGTACCCCAAAGCAGGCTTGTGATTTTTCATCAAATGCGAAGGCAAACGGCTTTGGTGTAATTATCTGCGCGGCAGGCAAGGCAGCACATCTTGCCGGAGTTATAGCGGCACACACCACCCTCCCGGTTATTGGTATTCCTATCAAATCCTCCACCTTAGATGGTCTGGATGCCCTATTATCCACCGTTCAGATGCCCAAGGGCATTCCGGTTGCCACCGTAGCCATTGACGGCGCAGACAATGCCGCAATTCTTGCAGCACAGATGTTAGCCATTGAAGATGAGGCACTTAGCGCTAAGCTGGAACAAATGAAGCAGGCGATGACAGAAGAGGTTTTAGCTAAGGATGCTAAGCTGCAAGCTGAATTATAAATCAGCACCACTAGATGCAAGAGATCTTATCGCGTGAGTTCTTAGCATCAAGATTCTATCAGCCGAATGCATTTTCCTATTTGCTTTTCAAACAGGGGTTGCTTGAAAAACCGAGCAATGATGAAGCAAAGAGAATCTGCACTATTGTATGGGAGCGGAACAGTTAGAATAATTAACCGCCATAATTGCGATAAAAAAGCATAATACCCGGACCAGCTTACTACCAGTCCGGGTATACCTTTTTCTTTTAGTTCTTTATTTGCAGAATTAATTCCTTGTAATGTAATATTTTTGCAATTCACTATAGTTTCTTCTTCTTTTGTTTAGGCCTTTATTGGTATATGAAAATGATTATTCCACTTCGAGCTCTAGATGTAACACACTGCAGGGAGGAATTGTGAACTTCACTCCTTGTTCAGTAATGGCTACTCCCTTAAATTCCTCCGGTTTTACCTGATCAGAATTCTCAAAGGTATTATGCGCATTCTTGTCACCTGTCAGGATGGTACCTTTTACTGATTTTACTTTGGTTTCAGTCAGAACCGTATCTACAGGGTAACTATCGCTTAAGGACAGATTGTTGATGGTGATATGGATTCTGCCATCCTCTGCCATAGATACAGACTCGTGCAGATTTACAACCTGATTATCCTTGTCACCAATCAACTCTGTATCAACTGAGCTGTCTAATAACTGTGCCCCCTGATGATACTTATATAGATTGAATACGTGATAGGTTGGAGTAAGCACCATCTTGGCACCTTCTGTCAGGATCACGGATTGCAGCACATTTACTGTCTGGGCCAGATTAGCCATCTTTACTCTGTCACAGTTTTTATTAAAGATATTCAGGTTAATACCTGCTACCAAAGCATCACGCATGGTATTCTGCTGGTAGAGGAAGCC
>JAJUHH010000331.1 GCA_029267975.1 Clostridiales bacterium | reverse complement strand
GATGAAGATTATGAATATATGCGAAAGGGCATCCGGGAGGGTATCATTACCCAGGAAAGGCTTAATGATGCTTTAAGAAGGATCCTTGGGCTGAAGGCTGCCTTAAAGCTTCCGGAAAAGAAAAAGGATGGCAGCCTGATTCCCTGCTACGATGATGCCATGAAGAAAATTGGGGTTAAGGAGCATCAGACATGGGCAGCAGAATGCGCGGATCAGGCTATTACCCTGGTGAAGGAAGAAAAGGGGATATTACCCTTATCTCCCAAGAAATACAAAAAGGTTTTATATTATGAGATCGAGAGCCAGCAGGGCGTGGCCTATTCCGTCAGGGCAGGGGTTGCACAAAGGGTAAGGGAGCTTTTGATGGCAGAAGGCTTTGATATCGATGTATTTACCCCTCATCCGGGCTTTGAGGGCCTGGCAGCAAGATATGGTGAAATCGTAGAAAAATACGACCTGATCCTCTACCTTGCCAATATGGCTACAAAGAGCAACCAGACAACCGTAAGGATAGAATGGGCACAGCCCATGGGAGCCAATGTTCCGGTGTATATGAATGTTATTCCCACCATTTTTATTTCGGTTGAGAACCCCTACCATCTGATCGATGTACCAAGGGTGAAAACCTATATCAATACCTACAGCTCCAACGACCATGTGCTACAGGCTCTCGTTGACAAGCTTATGGGTAGGTCAGAATTCAAGGGAAAGAGTCCCGTGGATGCTTTTTGCGGTATGTGGGATACAAGACTATAGGTGGAAGCGGTTTTATATAGTAAGTTCTACATTAAAAAGTGGATAAATTTATTATTCTGGCGGTACTCCAAGGGGGGATCGCCAGTTGTTTTGTGTGCCTGCATGAGCCTGCGCTCCCCTGCGATAAAGACGGAGGGAGATACAAGCCACCAGCAATTCTGTTGCAGGAAACACCAACCATACGCCCAGCATCCCAGCAAGGGAGGAGAGCAAAAAGGCCATAGGAAGGATGATGATAAATCCCCGCAAAAGTGATATGATCTGTGCAGGACCTGCATGTTCAGTAGAGGTAAAATAAACAGCCATAATAATGTTAAATCCGGCAAACACACTGGCTGTAAAGTACAGCTTTAAACCAAGAACTGCAATGCTTTGCAAAAGCGCATTTTGCTCACTGTTAAAAATACCGGCAATCTGTGATGCAGCAAGGAAGATGCTGGAGTAAATGATTGCCGAGATAAGCAGCATAGCAATTAAGGCATATCGCAAGAACAAGCGGACATTTGCCTGTCGGCCGGCTCCATAATTACTGCTGATTAAGGGCTGGATACCTTGAGCAATTCCTGTATAGATGGAGAGCACCACCAGGGATAGATTGGCGATTACTCCGTAAGCCGCAATGCCCACATTTCCCTGCAGCCTTACAATGATTGCATTAAAAACAATCATGACGATACCGGAGGATAGCTCTGCAACCAAGGAAGGGATGCCACTTGATAAGATCCCGCTGCTAAGCATCATCGAAAGACGGCATTTGGTCAGATGAAAGCTGTTTTTCTTACGGAAGAAAAAGGTGGAAAGAATTAGTATACTAATCAGTGGTGCAAGTCCAGTGGCAAGAACAGCACCAAAGATCCCCATCCCAAGGGGAAACATAAAAATATAATCAAGAAGGATATTGGACAGACTTCCACTAAGCATTGCAAGCATGGACAATTGCGGGGCTCCGTCATTACGTACAAAACACAGAAGTACATTGTTTAGTATAAAAAGAGGGGCAAATAAAAGAATAACCTGTAAATAGGTTTTGCTCATTTTAAAAACCTCTGCATCAGCACCCATTAGCCCTATTATGGTCCCGGAGTATAAGAGACCCAGCAGAAAAAAGACAGCGGAAAAGACCAAAGCTAAGATAAGGGTCTGGGTAAAGATACGGTTTGCAAGCCTTCCTTCCTTTTGACTCCTGGCAATAGAATACTTGCTTGCACCACCCATACCAAACATTAAACCGCTTCCATGAATAAAGCTATAAATCGGTATTGCCAGATTAAGTGCTGCTAAGCCATTGGCACCAAGTGCTTTTGAAACAAAAAAGGTGTCTGCCAGGATATAGCAGGATAGACCGATCATACCCAGAACATTTAAGGATACATATTTCATAAAGTCTTTCAGACAGGTTTTGCTTTTCATCATAGCTTCCATATAACCTCCATGCAAAAATAAAAGCGCCAAGCTTCATATCTTCTATGGCCTAACGATATGAAGTCTGACGCTTAATTCCTTTACCCGGCGGTAAAGGATAAGTCAGTAGCTTATTCGATTTTTTCAGCGCTTAGTGTAGCATATGGATTACTGAATGTCAACGATGTTTTTATTTTACGGTAAGGGCAATTGACTTGCTTTAAGTAAAAACTTCTTGACATATTAACTAACAAGTAATATTATTAACAGTGTTAGATAAATGAATGACCCCAGGTCAAGAAGGTGATAAAATGGACTATAAGCAATTAACCCGGGAATTTATGGAGGTTATGAATCAATTCCGAAAGCATAATACCCATAAACCCATAAGTGATGCGATGCATGGTGAGATCTTTGTGCTCCACTATATTTCCCACCACCATAGAAGTGTTATTCCAAGCGAGATCAGCAATGAACTTGGCATCAGCACTGCCCGGGTAGCGGCAACCTTGAACAGCTTAGAGAAAAAAGGACTGATAACCCGCAGAATTGATTTAGAGGATCGTAGAAGGATTCTGGTGGAGGTAACTCCTGAGGGCAAAGAACAGGTTGATAAGCACTTCCAGATGATCATGGATAAGACAGCAAATATGCTTCGTTATCTAGGAGAGGAGGATGCCAAGGAGTTGATCCGCATATTGAAGAGATTATCGGAAAGAGGTCCGGAGGATTTCACATAAAGTGCCGATTCTAACGGTGCCGGAAACGGATTTACTAATTCTTCCCGTATTTCAACCAGTATTCCATTTTCACTTTTTTCAATTTCCCATCCTGTAAGACCCTCAGAGAAATTACCATTGGAAATCAGATTTACACTTTCATCCATTTTCTCCAGAACCGTCAGTTGAAGATATACTTTGAGTTTTTGGGGTTGCCCGTTTATTTTTTCTCCTGTAATAATACCCTTAATCTGATATGCACCTGTCTTATTCCAAATATCTTCATTAAACTTCCACTCTACCGGATATTCTTTAGCTACTCCCTCCCAAATTAAACACCGCATGGCAGGAGGGAGGTCAAGTGGTTTTCCAATTAAGGTGTAAAGCATATCCTTTTCATATACACGAATGATCTCTTTCTCAGGTTTGTCTCCCGGAACATAAGAAAATGCTTCAATTCCTTCCAAAACTTGCCCACTTTCATTTAATACCCCCATATTTTCTCCCCAGCCACCACCGCCCGGATTCGGAAAGCAAAATGGCTCCCAATAAAAAACGCCTAAACCTTTTCTCTCCGGTAAATTAGCTGTAATATTCATAATCAGTTCCAAAGCTGTCTTCTGACCCTTAGGTGTAAACGAAAATCCTGCAATTTTTTCCTGCTCTTCCCCAATGAATCCTTTGTCCGTTATCCGGTAGGCATGGGCTGCTTCCGCAATTACTATTGGTTTATCATATTTCGCCGTTATCTTATCCAATGTCTGTTTAAATTCCACAAAATCACCGTGCCAGAAAGGATAATAAGATAATGCAATAATGTCAAAATCTCTTACACCATGACTAATAGCCTCATCAAACCATTCTTCCAGGTAGTAAAAACGTCCGCCTTGATCCAGGTGTATGACTACCTG
>JAJUHH010000330.1 GCA_029267975.1 Clostridiales bacterium | reverse complement strand
GGTATTGGATTGACCCAGCCGGTTGGGGTGCTAACAATGCAGCAGCTGCATTCCTAATTAAAGCAGGTGGTGCATTAATTGACAACATGGGTATCCTATTTGCAATCGGTGTAGCAGTTGGTATGGCACATGATAACGATGGTACAGCAGGACTTGCAGGACTTGTTTCCTGGCTTATGATTACCTCCCTGCTATCCAGTGGCTTTATTACTATGATTACCGGCGCAGAAGCTGATCCTGCATTTGCAAAGATTCAGAACCAATTCGTAGGTATCCTATGTGGTTTAATCGGTTCAACCTGTTACAACAAATTTAGAAATACCAAGTTACCGGATGCATTGGCATTCTTTAGTGGTAAACGTTGTGTTGCTATCATCACAGCTGGTGTTACCATCTTGGTAAGTCTTGTAATGTTCTTTGTATGGCCAATTCTATATGGTGCATTAGTTGCATTTGGTACTGCAATCACCAGTACTGGTGCGATTGGAGCCGGTATCTACGGATTCCTGAACAGACTTCTGATTCCAGTAGGTTTGCACCATGCCCTAAACTCTGTATTCTGGTTTGATGTTGCTAATATTAATGACCTTGGCAACTTCTGGTCAGGTGCAGGAACCTTAGGTGAGACAGGTATGTATATGGCAGGTTTCTTCCCGGTTATGATGTTTGGTCTACCGGCAGGAGCTTTGGCTATGTATCACACTGCTAAGACCAATAAGAAAAAGGTTGCAGCTTCCTTGCTTCTGGCAGCAGCGCTTTGCTCCTTCTTAACAGGTGTTACAGAACCCTTGGAGTTCTCCTTCATGTTCTTAGCTCCTGTATTATACTTAGTACATGCAATCCTGACTGGTATCTCCTGCTTTATCGTTGCTTTACTGCCGGCAAGAGCAGGCTTCCAATTCAGTGCAGGTCTCATCGACTATGCACTTAGTGCAAGAGCACCCATGGCTCAGAATATCTGGATCCTGCTTCCGATCGGTCTGGTATTCTTTGTACTGTATTATGTAATCTTCCGTGTCATCATTTCAAAATTCAACTTAAAGACCCCTGGTCGTGAAGATGATGAGGATAATGAGGAAGAGATGAAGGTAACTCTTTCCAACAGTGACTTTGCAGCAGTAGCAGCAAAGGTACTGGAAGGCCTTGGCGGTAAAGAGAATGTTGTTTCCGTTGATAACTGCATCACCAGACTTCGTCTGGAGATTAAGGATTATACCTTAGTAAACGAGAAGAAGATTAAGTCGGCAGGTGTTGCCGGAGTAATCAGACCAAGCAAGACCAGTGTTCAGGTTGTTGTAGGAACCCAGGTTCAGTTTGTTGCTGATGAATTTAAGAAGTTATTAAAGTAAATAGATTAAACTCACAAAATAAAAATCATAATAAATCACAAAAATAACCACAAAATATAAACCACAAAAACATAAACCACAAAAACATAAACCATAAAAACATGAACAACAAAGGAAAGAGGAGCAGGCGAGGAACAATATCCTTCCCGCTCCTCTTTCTTTCATCCCTGCAGGAACCTTTGTCAGGATCCTTAATATTATGTGCGAATAGGTGGAATAAATCATGCGTTTGACAGTTTAAAGCCCATGACTGTCAGTATTGGGTTGATAATGGCCGGATCTAGTGTTATGATAGAGAAAATAAAGTGGAAGAGAGGATAATCTTATGCTTCAGGATGAATATATCAGCTTTACAATTGAAAAGCAAAAGCATATTGCTTTGATTGCCCATGACAGCAAGAAGAAGGAGCTGGTGGACTGGGTGGAAGCCAATAAGCATATACTAAAGAATCATTTCTTATGTGGAACCGGAACAACTGCAAGAATGATTGCAGACCGGACAGAGCTGCCGGTATATGCATATATCTGTGGGCCTCTAGGCTGTGATCAGCAGATTGGTTCCTGAATAGTAGAGGGAAATATTGACTTTGTGGTTTTCTTCTGGGATCCCCTTGAATCACAGCCCCATGATCCGGATGTGAAGGCCCTCCTTCGAATTGCCGCTGTTTATGATATTCCGGTAGCCAATAATAAGGCGACTGCCGACTTTATGATCACTTCCAAATATATGAATGAGGTGTATGAGAGAAGGGTTCTTAACTATAATGCAGTTATCCAAAGAAGAATTAAGGAATTAAGTAAATAGAATTCTTTATTTGAAGAAAATATATTAATAACGATAGTAATCAGGATAACTTGTATGGCATACAGGGTTGAAGGGGAATTCGAGCGATGCATGCTCAAGGCGCATAATATATATTACAACAATGCCAGAAATATCGATCCCAGCGCGATAAATATACCACAAGGATACAAGATTGAACTGTTTGCCTATGGACTGGATTGTCCAATTGATATGGTCTTTTCGGAAGAGGGAGACTTATATATTGCAGATTCAGGAGTCAACTCCGGACAGCCGAAGATTATACGATTATCAGGGGAACGCTTTGAAATTATTGCTGAGGGTTTTGCGGGCCCCATCACAGGACTCAATTATCTGGATGGAAACCTTTATATTACCAATGGTGGGTATATAACGGTACTTCGCAGGAATGGAAGCAGACAGGATATTATATCAGGACTTCCATGCAACGGAGATTATGGCGCAAGCAATGTAGCCTTTGGCCCTGATGGAAAATTATATTTTGGAATCGGCACTGTTACTAATTCGGGAGTGGTTGGAGAAGATAACCGTTGGGTTTACAGTCATCCGTTTTTATACGATATACCGGCCTATGGAATTATTCTGCGGGGACAGAATTTTGAGACGGATAATATCATGGCGGCCGGAGAAGAGAGAGTGATTACTGGAGCCTTTTCTCCCTATGGAGTATCCAATGTGCCATATGAGACCAGAAAAGGGGTTATGAAAAAGTCCTCCGGCAGTATCCTGAAAGCAAACAGGGATGGTACAGAACTGGAGCTTGTTGCCTGGGGCTTTCGTAATCCTATCAGAATCATGTTCGACCGCGAGTACCGTCTTCTTGCTGTGAACCGTAATTATGATGTGAGAGGCAGCAGACCCATTGCCAACGCACCGGATGAATTTTATTATGTAACGCCCGGATTATGGTATGGGTGGCCGGATTATGTGGCGGGAGAACCAGTGACCTTGCCAAGGTTTCGACCGGAAGGAGGCCCACAGCCGGAATTTCTACTGGCACTGCATCCCAATGTTCCTCCCAAGCCCAATGCCCTATTCCCTCCCCATTCTTCTGTAATGGGATTTGATATTGATTATAGCAGGGAGTTTGGTCCCTACAGTGATATCTATTTTGCAGAGTTTGGCAGCCTGGGGGCTCAGACTATGGGACCCTCTGCTCCCTATGCAGGGATTGGACATAAGATATCCAGATTAAGGGCGGCCACGGGTGATCTTGACACCTTCATCAGCAACAAATCCGGTCTTCCTGCTATGAATGCACAGGATCCTGGCCTTGGAAGACTGGTGGATGTACTCTTTGGGCCGGATGGGGCAATGTATGTTCTGGATATCGGTATCAGCGAACCCTATCATGGCGACCGCTACATTCCATATTCAGGTATTATATGGCGGATTACCAGAGAATAGATGCTATCATTCCATATGGATTAGAATTAAAATGGCTGTTGCCTGCCGATATTTGCGGCGAACAACAGCCATTTGCTATTGAATGGGCTCGGTCAAACTATCAATGAAGTACTTTGCCGCATCTGACAAAGGAATATCATTATTATAGGCAGCCACTAACATACGTGAGGGGATCTCCTGATCCAGATCAATGACAGCCAGATCCTCCAGCTCCTTGACG
>JAJUHH010000329.1 GCA_029267975.1 Clostridiales bacterium | reverse complement strand
CCCGGCTTCCTCCAGCGCCTTGATCAGATATTCAAGTGCCCTGTCAAGCTCTATCTGGCAGGCAATGTATGCCTTTCCATCATCCGAATAGGGCAGATCCTCAACCAGCTTCCTATTCTTGGCTGACATACTGTTACCCATAAAGGTATAATTCATATGTCCGCTGACCGTCATGTAATAAACATGGAATTGTTCTTCTTCCATGTACTCTCCAACGGTAGCTTCCATCATCTCCAGATCTGATTCCGGCCAGCTGTCCGTGGGCAGCTTTAGTCCATTTCCCTTCCCCTTAAATAGATATCCAAGATTAGTATGAGTCTCATTTCGCTGATAATACGTATAGGTGTGATTATGATATGCCTTACTTTCCACTCCCAGCAAATTAAACTGCCGTCCAAGAGAGAAGGGCCATAGATTCTGTCTTCCCCGGAACATGCTTCTGGTCCCGATGGGAATAAGCCCGGTCATGGCAACATATTCACCGTCACTGGTAGAGGTCTGCCATAAGGCGGTGTAAAAGTTGTTGAAAACAAAGCCCTCATTGATTAATTTGTATAAGGTTGGCGTCTTCACCTGATGTACCGCATAGGGAGAAAAGCCTTCAGCGGTCACCATAATCAGATTATATCCCTTGAACATTCCTGTATATTCATTTTTATTGGTTGGTGTAACAGATGCGAAATATTCATGCAGCGTCTTTATTGTCTTATTCTTTTCCTGCGCTGCCAGTGCATCGAAATCAATATTCATAATGTTTGGTGAAGTATCCACGGGTGTTGGTGTCGGCGGCTGTGTTGGCGTAGGGGTTGCTGAGACAGACTGTCCTATACCGGCGGGAGTGGATGTCGGTTTTGCTCTTGTATCCGACGCTGCAGAGGCAGAACCCGTTGAATCTGCATTCCTGTCCTCTTTATCAGAATTTGTGTGATCTGAAACTTCAATATTTGCTGTATCAGAATCTGACGCAGTTTCTATGGTATCCTCCGTATCCACCAGAACCAGACCGCTGGTATTATCAAGTATGCTCTCCAGATCCAGCCTGGTCATTGTGATTACCCCCAGCTGCTCTCCACTTAAGTTTGGTACTTTTGCATGAAAATACAGATCATAGGGACTATAATCTGCCCTGCCAAATAAGAGTAATGCCAGTACCGCAAGCAGGTGAAAAGCGGCAAGGCCTCCAAGCAGCTTACATTGGTCCTTTATGCCTCTCCTCTTAAAACTCATGCGATCCTTCATAACAACAGCAAGCAGTACCAAAGGCATGATCAATATGATGATACCGCCTACATTGGCTCCGATTGCTTTCAGAACATCAGCGTAGAAATCCGAGAAAGCATCCTCTGCCAGACCTAAGGACTGTATTGAAAAATAAACCTTGAACACATAATAATAAACCAACTGTATTTCAAAGATCAGGCAGGTCAGGCTGATTACAATCCAATGTACAAGCTTTCCTGTCTTCCCCTGAAATAGTCCTGAAAATACTGTCAGAATAATCCCATACGGTATGGCAAATAAAACAGGATAAATAATCTTACCGTTGACACCGCGATATATCAAAATATGAAAAATCAACTCCAGATAGATTACTGATCCGATAAAATATAGGAGCGGGTACAGAGTATTTGCAGCCAACGGCTCAATCTTATTCTTCCCCTTGGCAGTACCTGATATTAACCTTCTCAGTTTGTGAATAAAAGTCTCTTTGACGGGATCACCCTCTGTCTTCTGAGGATTTTCACTACCATCCTGATTCACAGTCTTCTGAGGCTTCTCACTGCCTTCCTGATCTAAAGTATTCTGAGGCTTCTCACTACATTCCTGATCATTCTTGACACCCTTCTGCTCCTCAATTTTTTCTAATTGTTCATCCTTCCCCATCCTACAAGTTACCTTCTTTCAATTGTAATACTGCCCTTTCCACCAAAGCTTCTTACACGGGTGATTGACCCGTTCATCATTGTAAACTGTGGTGGTTTATGTCCGATATCCGCATCCAGAATAATGGGCAAATTCATCTCTCCCAGGATGGATAATATCGCTTCCTCATATGTGATATCATAGTGTACTTCATAAAATACCGGCCTTCCGAATATAAACCCGACTGCATGCTCAAACCAGCCAGCCTCTTTTAGCTGCCATAATCCTCTGGCCAAAGCCTCACTGTTTAGATCGTAGCTTTCCAGAAACCAAAGAATTTTATCCTCCCGATAGCGCTCGATAAATTCTTTCGTTTTGTCAAAACGTGTCCCAACGAGATTTAAGAAAACGTCCAGGGTCCCACCCAGGGCTCGCCCCTGGAAGGTCAACTCTTTCTCCTGATCAACCCCGGAAGGATAGATATTCTTCCAATAAACCTCCTTCTCAAGGATAAATTCTTCCAGCCCGGTAATTCTTCTATGATAGCCGTCCTGATAAAGGGCAAAGCTGTTCTGTGTTAGATTCTCTCCCTCCAATAGCCTTAGGTTATCATATAAGGAGCTGTGCCAATGTTCCATGCCAAATGCACTGAAATTATTGCCGTACAAGCTTGCAATGTCACAATGTGTGGTAATGATATATAGTAAACTGGTATTGTCCGAAAAGCCCTGCAGCCACTTCGGATTTTCTTTGATCGCCTTTAAATCCAGATGGGAAAGCATCTCCATAAGATAATCCCCACCAGAGGCAGCATAAATCATCCGCACCCTGGGATCTTCAAGAAGCTCTTGCAGCTCCTTTGCTCTGCTTGGGCCGTCACTGCTTCTGCCCTTATGACTTTTTGTCACATTATCTGTTAGGATCACAGGGTACCCAAGCTGCTTAAAATGAGCTACTGCACTATTCAAGCGCCTTAGATCCGTCTCCTCCACAAAACCGTCCGAGGTTGCCGTAACCCCTATAAAATCACCTTTTTGTAAACTTTTCGGATAAATCAATGTTTCTTACCTCCAAGATGTCTTCTGTTCCATAGTATAGCATCTTAGGTAGCATTTATCAAATTAAAATAGAACTACACTACTGGCTTGGTGTATTGTAAAATTCCTTGATTTAACTGGTAAATAATGGTATTATCTTAAAAATAAATAGATCACATTTATCCACTTTATGAAGAAACTATGAATCGGAGAATTCCTTTTCATGAAGTTCTTGTGGGAATGATGACGTTGAATTTTATGCTCTATGGAAGACAGGTATAAAAGATTAGATGTTTATAAGGGAGGAGAACTGATGATACTGGGAGAAGTTTGCCTTGAGACAAATGATGTAAGAAAGCTTGCTGATTTTTATAGAAAGATACTGAGAAGCACAGAAGAATGTACGGATGAAGTGCACCAATTTATCATAACGGAGGGTACCACGCTGACTGTGTATAATAACGGTCTTCCGAAGAATAACCAGAACCATAATATCAGCCTTGCTTTTACAGTGGACGATGTGGAAGAGGAATATAAGCGCTTATTGGAACTAGGCATTCCCATTCTTGACCCTCCGAAACTGCAGCCAGCTAGAATAGCCTCCTATTAGCATGGTTTCTAAGTTATCCGCAATAAAATCAGGTATCCGCAGGACATTGAACTGACCCTAAAAGTTATACTTAAAACTTTAACTTATAGGAGGTCGTATCACATTTTGTCCTTACGGATACCTTTCTTTTTACTTCTTACTAAATGATAACTAGATGATAATCGCTTTCTGCTGATATGCCTTATATTTTATATACGCCCTATTGTATATACGCTCTATATATACGCTCTATATATACGCCATACTTCGTCCAGGCTGCCAGCTCCTCCGGCGTTGCCAGTACATAATGCTG
>JAJUHH010000328.1 GCA_029267975.1 Clostridiales bacterium | reverse complement strand
GAGTAACCTGTATCCCATACAGGTTGCTCCTCCCTATTTCACTTAAGTAATGATAACAGCCCCTACTTCCTCAGGCAGGCAATGAAGCAGCCCTTAATTCTCATTGTCGCGGCGTAATCGCTTATTGATCAATATGAAAAATACCAATTTCCTTATAATGATCAATCTTGTAATTGACAATACACAGGCAGTTCTGAAGGGTCTCCATCTGCTTTAGAATATTACTTTTATGCCTTTCAAGTACTTCCTTTCTTTCTTCACAGGTGCTCTCCCCCTGCAGGCAAAGATTCATGAAATGCTTGATTTCCGTGATGGACATACCACTGTTTTTCAGACAACATATGAGATTTAACCATTGCAGGTCATTTTCTGAGAAGGTCCTGAATCCGCTTTTTGATTTTTTTAAGATTGGCAGCAGCCCCTCCTTATCATAATATCTTAGGGTAGATGGGGTAAGCCCCAATTGATCTGCTGCCTGTTTTATGGATAAGTTCATATTTTCGCCTCCATAGGTATAAAACCCTTGACTTAAAGTTAACTTTAACAAGTATAATAAATATTGTCAATTCAATACAATATCAGATGAAGGAAGTCCTACTACAATAATACAATTCCTACTCAATAAGAAAAGGAGGGTTACGCATGGTTTTACAGGAAACATATACGCTTAATAATGGGGTGAAAGTACCTAAGATCGGTTTAGGAACCTGGCAGATACCGGATGGAGAGCCAACCTATCAGGCGGTCCTTTGGGCATTGCAGAACGGCTACAGACATATTGATACGGCAATGGCATATAGAAATGAAGCCAGTGTAGGCAGAGCAATCAAGGATTCAGGAATAGCCAGAGAGGAAATCTTTGTTACCACGAAGCTTCCCGCAGAGCATAAGGGATATAAAATCGCTCATGAATGTTTTGAAAAATCCCTTTCTGCCTTAGGACTTGACTATATTGATCTATATCTCATCCATGCCCCCTGGCCCTGGCACAGCATCGGCCAGGATTGCACCCAGGGTAATATCGATAGCTGGTTAGCTCTGGAGGAGATATATGACAGCGGGAAGGTGAAGGCAATCGGAATCTCAAACTTTGAGCCCAAGCATATTGAGCCGCTTTTGGCCAAAGGTAAATATGTACCCATGATGAATCAGATATCCTTCCATATTGGCCACCGGCAGGAAGAAACCATAAATTATTGTAATCCGCTGGGCATTATGATTACCGCTTATTCTCCTCTGGCCACCGGCAGGATTATCGGAAATGAAATCATTGTAGCCATGGCTGAGAAATATCAGGTAACACCTGCTCAGCTTTGCATCCGTTACTGTGTGCAAAAGAATACGGTAGTTATTCCAAAGTCAACAAAGGAAGAACGAATTATATCAAATGCACAGGTGGACTTCGTGATCAGCGATGAGGATATAAAGGCTTTAGATCAAGTTTAATGGTATAGAAATAAAAGAAGGAAGGAATAACATAGCTCCATCCTGCGCTGTTTGAGCTAAGCAGTGTGGGGGATATGTGTTGTTCCTTCCTTTCTGCATGATACATTTTAATTAATCTTTTCGTTTGCGACAATCCCATAACAGCCTCATAGTTTTTTATTTTACTTTAATCTCAAGCTCAAAAAGCTTCAGGGTTCCATCCGCAAATTCTGCGATTGCATAAATCATGGTGCTTCCCTTTTTCTTCCCTGTTATTTTGCCGCTTGTATTTATGCTTGCTATTTTCTTATTTGCTGAGAGGTAGCTTAGCTTTACTTCCTTGTATGTATCTGCGGGGTCAGCACTAAATTCCTTTACTGTCTCAAGAGTATCCGGTAAGGAAACCTTCAGCTTTGTGGTCTTACCCTTTTGGATCTGCTGCTTGGATAAAGAAATCTTAATCTCATCCAGGATATCCATAGGCAGCATGCTTGTAGCTGCCGCCTCTTCTATACCAGCACCAGGTGTGCTTGCTTGAGGGATAGGCTCTGTAACGCTATTGTAATCTATACTGATATTGTTATCTATACTGATATTGTTAGCTGTGGTCTGAGGGTTAATTCCTTCTGTTATCGTATCTGTTGTGGAAGAAGCAGTAAGTGGGATCAAGGGGCTGGACACATACCAATAATATTCCGCATCCGCAACCTGTACCAAGGAGGAAGTATTGGGTATTCTTCCTGCGGGTACCGCATCAGAGGGATCGGCACTGTAAAAGCTTCCGTAGCTATAATCGGTAAGCAGGACTGCATGGGATCTGGGAGTACGTATTTGATCATAGATTACGATACCTTCCGGATGCGTTTGCAGCAAGGCAATTGCCTCATTGACCGGATCTGCTCCAAATACGGCTCTGCTCACAGTAATACCTCCATAGGTAAAACTATGCTTCAGTCCGATGCCTTCGATCCAGGCCTGTTCCATTACCTTAGCAACAGTAATATCCGCCCAGCCGCTATCTCCCATCATCATGGCTGCTCTTCGGATCAGCATGGCAGCTGCAACCAGGGTGCATTGCTTGTCCCCATTCACCTGCTTTAAAAACACTTCCGTTTGATTGATCTCATCAAAGGTCGCCGCTTTTGCTTCGTGGCCAGACGCTATATGTAAACCGCTTATCTGAAATGTAAAAATAAGCATGCTCAATACTACTGCTATCATTGTTTTTTTTATCAGCTTCATACGGTGCCCTCCATGTTTCTTATCTTAGGTCTAAATTAGTCTTTCATAAATTTTAACATAATTTATCTTAGGGTACAATGGGGCATATCTGCTAACAATCGCAGTGGGTTGACTTATTCCTGAACCCTTATGATAATTTTCATGGCTTCTTCGCGGTTATGATCTACGAACTTATATGCTTCCAAATACTGCTCAAATGGAAATACTTTTGAAATAAGGGGCTCCAATGCTACCTTCTTCTCATTGACAAGATTAATTGCATCAACATAATCATCATGACGGTACATCATAGTACTCTTGATGTCAAGTTCATGATCATTTGCCACTGCCAGGTCAACAGTTGCCATTCCTGCAAATACTGCTACCTGAACAATGACACTACCCTTTCTTGCATTTTTGATCGCCTGTCCCATGGGAGTATTATTTCCAGCACAGTCATAAATCACATCTGCCTTATCGGGACCGAATGCTTCCAGTAATGCTTCGTTAAAATCCTTCACTTCTGTATTTACACAATGATCAATTCCACATTGATCTGCTATCTGCAGGCGATAGTTGCTGATATCTGTTATCATGACCTTTGCTGCCCCCATGCCTTTTGCAGTCTGTGCAACCAGGTTGCCGATGGGCCCTGCCCCTAGAACAAGCACATTCATACCGGTCACATCACCCATCTGCTTCACAGCATGAACAGCAACCGCCAAAGGCTCAATCATTGCTCCCTGGTCAAAGGTCATATCCGGAGGAAGTAAGGTCACTTTTGCTTCTTCCACAACAAAATACTCCGATGCCATTCCGGTATCCTGGAAACCCATTACCTTCAATTCTTCGCAAAGATTGTATTTACCATGACGGCAGGGGTGGCATTTGCCGCAGACGATCTGAGGTTCTACCGTCACCTTATCCCCCGGCTTAAATTTAGTCACTGCTGCCCCCACTTCTACAATCTCACCTGATACCTCATGTCCCTGTGTAACCGGATAAGTGGTAAAAGGATGCTTTCCGTGATAAACATGGATATCCGATCCGCAGACTCCAATGCTCCTCATCTTAATTTTAACCTGATCATCCTTTACTTCCGGAACCGGTACTTCTCTGTAGATAATTGTTCCGGGGGCTGTCATAACCTGCTGCTTCATAATTAAATCCTTCCCTTCTATTC
>JAJUHH010000327.1 GCA_029267975.1 Clostridiales bacterium | reverse complement strand
TCAGTTCCCCCACACACAGGTTGGAAGACACATAACCGCTCATGTATCCCTTCATCGGACATGGGATGTTCGCTTAAGGGATACATGAGCAGTCATATGTCTTCCAAATCGTGTATTACGGGGAACTGAAGGGTCCCTGCCTGATTCATGAAAGCCATTTACGTTACGGATTTCTTATTGCTAATTTTGTTTTTAATCTTTAATTTTGATTGTTATTTGATGTTAATACTTAATGTTTATTTAATGCTATATTTAACGCTATTCTTTTTGATTTAAACCTTGCGTTTTTGCTATGTGTTGCATTTTTCCGTTTATTATTAGGTTGCTTCTTTAAGATAAGGCATGACTGCCACTGATCGCTATGCTCTTAATTCAGTTTACAATTCATTGAACTTCTTTACACCGTAACTGAGTAATACCCTATACAGAACGATGTCAGCGGCTGCCATGATACCGATGAAGATGAGGTAAGCTAGCAGCGAGGAAGGGCATAGGAAGAATAAAGCAAATTGTATCAGGGCGACGCCAAATCCGGTGAAGATAACTGCCATGGAGGCAGCGCTTTGCTTTACTACCATGGCCTCGTTTACCCAGTTCAGGTTAGGCAGGAGCAGGTTGATCAGTAAGCCGTATATGGTCACGAAGAAGGAGCAGACCAGGGTCATCAGAACCAGGAGTAGTATCTGTACCAGGGCCATTTTTAAACCTATTCCAATGAGGATAGCATCGGGAAGGCATACGGCTAAGATTGTCAGGTTGACTGCCATCTTGGCCTGGAAGATGGTCTTTACCTGAACCGGCAGTGATTTTAAGATCCAAAAATTCTTTCCTTCCAGGGAGATGGATGCCATGGTAGTACTGGTCATAATGATGCAAAAGGATAAAAACAAGGGCCCGGATACCGTTACAGCATCCCCTGGTATATCCCCTAAGATCCGGTCAGCATCCACGAACTGCAGGGCAATTGCTCCGATGGTCAACATTACCACTCCGAAGCCGGTATTAATCACATACAAAGGAGAAGCAAAGTATCTCTTTAATTCCTTCCGATACAGAGCCTTTAAGGGTGAGGCTGTCCTTAGCTCACGCAGTTTAAAATCCCTGTGATAACCTCCGGTCATCATAATGGTATTCATTTTCTTGAAAACCAGCTGTATTACTCCGGTGTATAGCAAAAATGCCAATACAGATATTCCAATAAAGATCAGCAAAGCCGCAAGATCATACTCCACCACCGCCCTGCTATAGTAAATAGCCAGCGGATAAATGGAATTAATCTGAGCAGCCATTGCCTTGCCCATGTCCACAAGCTCCTGCTCAGACCCTTGGACTGTAAAGGAAAATCCCATAAAAGCCAGCACGATTGCTATGGTAAAAATAACATTTAACAGATTGCTATGGCGAAACTTTGAAGCCGCATAAGCGATAATGGTACCCAGGACAGAGGCTGCCACAATGGGTATTAGCGGGATAAAAACCAGCATCAAAAAGCCATAGATATAAAAAATTGGTGAAGGAGCCATCAGTACTCCGTATGCAAGCATCATAGGGACCATTAAAATCAGTACAAACATGGCGTTCACAGCATAGAGTATCAGCAGACGGCTGGCAACGATCCCTGCTGTACTGACAGGTAAGGACATCACCATATCGTAATCCTTAAAGCCAAATATTGTCCCTTTTATCTTAAAGGTTGTTGTGATCATTACCAGCAGACAGGTCACTGCCATCATCATGGAGGGTAGTATTTCAGCACTGCCATACATTTTTAGAACACTGCCGATCATAAAGCTGTAGAAGAAAGACAAGATGCTAAAGACCAAGGCAAAGAAGAGTATCCCTGTATTAATCACTCTGGGCTTCTTTCTCACCATATTCCCGATGGACAGCATATCCCCCATAACGGACCAAAGCTGGACGCGAACCAGACGTATTATCTTATTCATCGCTTTACCATCCCTTTCCCAAGCTAGCTCTGCTCTGTCGTCAATTCTAAGAACACAGCTTCCAGGCTTGAATTCCCCTTGACTTCCTCAGTACTGCCACAGGAGATCAGCTTTCCGTTCTTGATAATGGCAATCTTATTGCAGAGCTTTTCAGCTACCTCAAGTACATGGGTAGAGAAAAAGATCGCAGAACCTTCCTGGCAGATTTGCGCCATAATGGTCTTTAAGGTAAAGGCAGCCTTGGGGTCCAGTCCCACAAAGGGCTCATCTAAGATCATCAGCTTTGGTCTATGTATCAGAGCAGAGATAATCGCCAGCTTCTGTTTCATACCGTGGGAATAGGAGGAGATGGTGTCTCCCAGGTTCTGGGTTAATTCAAAGGCATCGGCATACCGTTCGATCAGTGTTTCACGGTCGAATTTATTCACCTCATAGATATCCCCGATAAAATTCAGGTATGCGATACCTGTAAGATGCTCGTATAAATCCGGATTATCCGGGATATAGGCAATCAGCTTCTTGCATGCTACCGGATCCTTTTTAATGGATATTCCGTTAATGAGGATATCCCCCTCCTCAAAGTCCAGCACACCGGCGATGGCGCGAATGGTGGTTGTCTTCCCTGCTCCGTTATGGCCGATGAAGCCGTAGATATCACCGCTTTCCACTTCCAAGTTTAAATTATCTACTGCCTTACAGTCATTTTTATAGCTTTTGGTAAAATTCTTGATTTTTAGCATAACACCCTACCCTTCATACTTAACTTATACCTCTTCCAATGTCTGATACTTACCAGTCAGACGATTGCCTGCTGCCGGCAATCCTTTCCATACAGGAGCTTATACTCTGTCAAAGGCTTCATTTAAAGCTTCCGTACCCTTTAACACGAATCTTGCATTCTGTATGATGGGAATTCTGCTTCCGTCCTTCTTCACCACTGCAATTTCTTTAATTTCGTCATAAGGCAGCGTGATATCCGTGTGACAGTTAAAATAAGCCTTCTCCGGTTCGGTCTTTCTGAGGATGGATATCTCATTGTCCCTTGCCACAACTTCTTTTCCGTCCTGATTGTAGATCGCAACCTCCTCGCCCATATGATAGCAGGTATCACCGATAGCAAAATGCGGACCGGTCTTTTCTGCAATCAGAATAGGAAGCTTGGGTGCAATGTCAAACTTCTTTGCCATCATATAAGCAGTGGTATTGGTACCAATGGCAAACTCACCCAGGGGAAGGGTATCATGATTGTATAATAAATTTTCCTTAATAAAGGTTTTATTCTTTGCTTCCTCATCAAAATTCTTACAGCTATATTCCACTGTAATACCGTCCCGGAAGGTGATATCCAGTTCTCTGTATTCCAGGTCTCTTAAATAAATCTTGGGAACATGAAGGACACCGTTGGTTCCTGTCAGCACAGGGGAGGTAAATACTTCACCCACCGGAATATTTACATCCGCCACACAGTTCTCAAAGATAGTTTCTTTGGAAGGATCCTGCAAAGGATACAGCTTTACCATCAGATCTGTGTGATTACTGCCTGCACCGAGAATATGCACATACTCCCCTTGATCCAGCACATCGATGATATGCTGCTGGATTTCACGGTAGTGATTGCTGTCCAGCGTATTGACCTTTACTGTCTCCGCAAAGATCTCCTCAAAATCCTTGCCAATCTCGGGAACCGGATAGGAGATGATCGTAAAGGAGATCTCATCCAGCTTCAGATATTCCTGACTGAAAAAGCTCTCTGCATTGCCGCTTTCCACATAAAGCTTCTGCTGACGCTTATCCAGTCTTACTGTCTCCTTCTTATCCTGAGGAGAAAAGAGTTCTTCACCAAACACTTCAATGACAGCTGGCCCTGCATAGAGACCTGCCTTCTCCTTATACTGCTCATAGGCCTGCTTCATGC
>JAJUHH010000326.1 GCA_029267975.1 Clostridiales bacterium | reverse complement strand
TTGGTTGCAATTGTAACATTTTTAATATACCTGGGGTTTAGACATATTACTTTTATGGGGGAAGAATATGAAGAAGAATTTTATAACTTTACTGGTTTTTACTATGATGAGCTTTGTACTGCAAATGATCGCTGTTGTGTTTAATGGTATTTTGGATAAGGTAGCCGTATCGCTTAACATAACAGTAGCCAATTCAGGCTTACTTAATACCATGTATGCCTATGGTGCTGCCTTTGGTGCTCCAATCACTCTGATTGCTTTCAGGAAAATCAAGCGGGTAAAGCTGCTTAGAATAATGCTCATGACCACAATCATAGCGACAATAGCGCTTATTTATGCACAGAATTTTGGACTCATGCTAGTTATTCGATTGATCATGGGCATATCCTCCCATAGCTACGGGGTATTGGCTACCTTAATGGTGGTATCCCTTTCATCAAAAGAAAGACTAGGGCGTACCATGGCCATCTATATCACAGGCAACTCCTTAGCAATGGTTGTTGGACTTCCTTTGACGCGTGCTCTATCCTCTGTTCTTGAATGGCGCAGCATTTTTTGGATATTAAATATTATCATGATATTATCGATCATTCACTTTAAACTCTTTTTAAAGGAAGAGGATCAGGTCTCTACAAAGCTGGATCTAAAAAGCGAGCTGCAGTTCTTTAAGGATGGAAGAGCCTTATCGATTATTCTGTATACCTTAATCATGTTTGTGGGAGTGGGAGCTTATTATACCTACATAACACCCTATTTCCTGGAACTATTCCCTTCCACGGAAGGGATCATGAGCCTCATCCTTGCTTTCCTTGGAATTGCCAGCTTTGTGGGAAACTTAATCGGCGGTTATGTGCTGGACCGTATTGGCTATGCAAAGTCGATGCTGCTGGGGGCCATACTGCAACTGATAACCATGCTGCTCATACTCCTGCTGCAGCCCTTCAAATGGTTCAGCATTCTTTTTGGAGTACTCTGGTTATTGTTCGTGTGGTTCACCGGCTTACATCTGAATACAGGCATAGCGCAGGTAACTCAGAATAAATCCAGCTTTATGATGAGTTTAAATAATTCCTCATTTCAGCTAGGGAGCGCCCTGGGCTCAAGTGTAGCTGCAGCTGTTATTTCCCTAAGCAGGATTCAGGATATCGTATATATCTCACTGTTGGCAAGCATCGTGATCCTTCTGATACAAGTGAGATTTCATAAAAAGTATGGCATGTAAAATAATCTAAGCCTCATGGTGTTTATTAAAAAGATGTTATTAGTGAAGCATATCATGTCTATATAAAGCATGGTTTTAGGATGCATAAAATTATGAAACAGAGGTTGTTATATTGCGGGTTAAATATGAAATAGAATTCATATTTGTTAATAATTTGACATGAAAGAAGGTGCGTCACCCCATCCTGGTGAACGCACTTTTCTTATTAAAGTTACTTATCCTTATGATCCATATCCTGCTTTAACTCATTCAGAGCATACTCGCAGCATTGTATAACCAGATTATTCATTGATATTTTTTCTTGTTGTGCGACCGTTTCCAAGCGTTGTATTAACTCAATAGGGAATCGAAATGTTTTATTAATTGTCTCGACTCTTTTTATTTCAAACATAATAACACCTCCATATAGGTTTAATGTAATTGTTAAATGCTCCTAGAATATACACTTCATTTATGCACTATTATTTTAAGTGCGGAAAATATTGCAAATTCGATTGCACTCTAGTATAATCAGCCTTATGTAGATTCTAATTATATCAAATTGCTAGTATGAACGAAAATTTTGCTTGATATACAAAGGTAAATCTGGAGGGCTTTTTTATGAAATTTTTTAGGAGTTTCAGTCATCAAAGAAAGAATGTGACTGATGAGGCATATTCAAGGATGAAAATAGAAAATGAGATCCTGTATCAAGAGAATGAAAACTATTTCCGAAGTGTATACGCATTACCTGATTATCGTTTGTCTATTTATATGAAAAGCGGATCTATCATACATTGTGATTTTCGAAGCAAATTGAATATACCTGAGTTTCGTATATTACAAGATAAAGAGCTGTTTCGGAGTGTGCATACTGATGGCCATCGTTTGATATTTTCAAAGCCAGGCATGGAAGTTGTTGAAATTACCATTAAGAAGTTTATGGATATAATCCTCTATGATAATTCAAAATCAAGCCAAGGCCAATAAATAGAGTGGTATTGTCAGGATCACATGCTTTTTACATCATAACTATGTTAAAATTACGATAGGGATGAATAAAAGCCGCATTCAATGAAGAATGCGGGATAGTTACATGATATTATTTGCTTTGTCTTCTTCTATAAAGGCGAAAGGCTGTGAGGAATGCACCAACAGCACAAATGCTAGCAGCGGCAATATAAGCCCCTTTCATTCCATAGACAAATACATCATCCCTGCCCGGCACATAGCTGGATACATGATAACCGACCTTACTGCTCATGCGGCTGTATAAGATCAGGATAGACAGAGAGATACCGGTAATCATACCCAGATTGCGGATCAAAGCATTGACACTACCGCAGATTCCAAGCATATTCTGGGGAGCGTTTGACATGATCAGGGAATTATTCGGGGATTGGAACAAGCCGTTTCCAATGGACATAAAGATTACATAGATCAACATTGTCAGCAGGCTGGAATACTCATTCAGGGTGGACATAAGGAAAAGGCCCACGCAGTTTAATAGTAACCCTGCAAAGGTTAAAAATTCTGAACCAATCTTATCGGAAAGCTGACCGCTGAAGGGAGCTACCAGGGACATAACAAGAGGATATACCATCATGATCAATCCTGTATAAGCGGAAGAATACTTCATCGTGCTTTGCAGATAAAAGGGCTGTATAATCGTAGTACTGTTAATCGCAACATAGGAGATAAAGCCACAAAAAATACTTAAGGAAAACAGGCTGTTATGAAATAGCTTTAACTGAAGCAAAGGAAATTGGGTGCGTTTTTCTACCAAGAGAAAGATTGCAAAGCATACCGCTGACAGGATAAGACCAAGGATAATGACAGGTCTGCCATAACCGCTTTCCCTGCCCACCAATAAGGATCCAAATAATGCTGCAATGGATATGGCAAAAAGCAGTGCACCCTTTGCATCAAAAGGCTCTTTCACGATCTCAGGCTTTCTGGGCAGCAGCCTCAGGCTGAGTAGGAATACAATGATGCCAATCGGTACATTAATTAAAAAGATATATTTCCAATGGAAGCTGGCAATGATAAAACCTCCCAGAGGTGGTCCGGCCATGTTGCCCAAAGCCACGAAGGTTGCGGAGATACCAAGGGTTTTGCCGCGTTCATTTGCCGGAAAGATCTGCGTAATCAGGCCCTGGTTGGTAGCCATGGTTCCGGCTACACCAATTGCCTGTATCACTCTTGCAAGAATGAGAAATACAAAGGAAGCAGAGAAGCCGCAGAGCAGAGAACCCAGGGTAAAGATTGCAATTCCAATCATAAATACTCTTGTTTTCCCGATAATATCACCAAGCCGTCCAAAGATCAGGATGGTTGCGGCAATCGTAATTAAATAGGAGGAGACAACCCAAGCGATTACCTCCGTTGTGACCCCCAGCCTTTCGGCCATACTGGGAAGGGCAACATTCACAATACTACTGTCTAAGGTGGCCATAAAGTTCATCAACACAATATTAAACAAGATGACCATTCTATTCTTATAGATCTTATCTTGCTTCTGTTCCATGCAAACCTCCGAGTAGGCAATATTCTTATGTTCTTTAATATTGTAACAATAGCAGCTTAATATTAGCAGATAGTTAATAATATCCCCGAAGACCTGATCGGAGTTCGGGGATTGAAATTGCAATATATAGGATATAT
>JAJUHH010000325.1 GCA_029267975.1 Clostridiales bacterium | reverse complement strand
GTATCCGCATACGTATCCTGTTGAATAAATTGAGAATCACAAAAGGCATAGATGATCTTTGGCATAATACCCTCTCCCAGTTCCAGACGCCGGCTGTCACTCAGGGCATTTTTGCGGCTGATCATAAGATTGCTTGCATCCTCCTGTGTTAGCACAAGACCAAATTGCTCTGTTTTCCTGTTGCACTCCAGCACCCTCTCCAACTCCTGCTTTTGCTGGGCGGCAATCATTAATTCAAACATATCATCCATCCTGATCCCCTTACCTTTCCTATCTGATCATACTATTCGCTTTTTGTTTCCCTGATCTCTGTCAAGGATAACCTAACCCATCCATACTGCTTCCAGCCTTTATATCACATGGTTTAAAGTATGGTTACTGGCTGCGTTTTGTAATTCTGCTGCAAAGTCTGAGATAATGTTCCTTAAGTACTGCAAAAGTTCTTTATCGTCCTCATAAATATTTAGAACCAGAAGCTCCAGTTGCCTGCTTAGATCAGCAGCTAATGCTTCCTTTGTCCTCTGCTTGATATAAGCCTCTGCCTTTTCATAGTCTGCGGGAGCTAATTTGGTCTTGGACGGATTGGTTGCAATCAACATACTAAGCAGAACCTTACGAAGGAGGACTCCGCAGGGATTGATGAATAAGAACTCATAGTCCGGCTCATATGCGATCAAAACCTCTCTTACATAGCTTTCCGGAAACTGCCTGAGAAACTTCTGTTCCAGCCAGATGCAGCGAAGATAGGAATAGATCACATCCACTCCCTTCTTCTCCTGTAAAGGCTTAAGCACCATATAATCCATTAAAATAATGTTATTCTGAGGATCAAGCACCGGATCATACCAGCGAAAAAATTCAGGTATGCCTTTGACTACAGTGTCATGATATGCCACATTCCCATAGTCATTAAAATCCAGAATCATCTCTGAATAGAGCTCATTTGCCTTTCTCACCTTTGCTTTCACCAGCTCGTTACCTGCCTCGTAGGCTTCTCTTGCAGTGGAAAACTGATTCTGTCCGGAAAGCTCTGTCCCATTCATTCCTTCCTCCGAGTCATTTTCCTGGATGCAGTACAGTACGGCCCCCATTAATTGCTGGGCTGTTTCATAAGTAATAGAAGTACTTGCCTTCCCTGTATATCTGTCTGCCAGGTCCTTTACCAGAGCCAGCAGCTCTTGCATTTTATAATCCAAGCATACCCCTCCCATCATAGATGTGCATATTTTACAGTTTTGCCCTCTTCATTACAAGTCTGGTAATTTAACGAGTTTTGTGCTATAATAAAGGTGGAAAATGAGAGAAAAATATTTAGGGAAGCAAGCGTCATGCCTGCTTCCCTATTTTTATGTCCTACTTCTTCCAATTGGTGCGAATTGATAATAATTATCATTTACAACTTTCTACATTGACTCCATATTTATCCTGTGATATAGTGCAGTAGTTAGTTGAGTCTAACCATATTCAGATAATAAAAACGCTGCTTAAGGAGGTGTTATTATCAAAGACAAGAAGTTATTATTTGAACATAGTGGGATATATGTCACTACGGTCTTCCTTCTACTTGGGGCGCTTATCTTCTCCCTCTGTTTTTCCGCTTCTGTGGGGCAGGCGGACGTTCCTCTTAGGCAAACCTTTCAGGTGCTTGTCCATAAGGTTTCGGGAGGTTCCCTGGGTTCGATCGAAGGCATTCCCAATTCCTTTGTTAACATCGTATGGCAGGTCAGAATTCCAAGAGTAATCTTCGCAGTATTCATAGGAATGGCCCTTGCCGTGAGTGGTGCTGTTATGCAGGCTCTGGTACAAAATCCTCTAGCTGATCCATACATACTTGGTATCTCCTCCGGTTCCTCCCTGGGTGCCACCTTTGCCATATTAATTGGCTTTGGAAGCGGTTCTATCTTTGCTCAGTTTGGTCTGGCCTTCTGTGCATTTCTTGGTGCGATCACTGCTTCCCTGGCTGTATTGATCCTCTCAAGTGTTGGTGGGCGAATGACCTCCATGAAGCTGGTACTATCCGGTTCGGTAATCAGTGCTTTGTGCAGTTCCTTTTCCAGCATCATCGTTTATTTTGCCAACAATGCCGAGGGTATGAAGACAGTTACCTTCTGGGCAATGGGAAGCCTTGCTGCATCCAGCTGGAGTAAGATACCTATCCTGGTGATTGTAGTGATCACCATCACTGTATTCTTCCTATTCCAGTACCGTATTCTAAATACCATGCTCTTAGGAGACGAAGCCGCAACCACCTTGGGAGTCCCCCTCTCTCGTTACAGAAGATTCTATATGATACTGACCTCCCTTTTAACCGGTGTCGTTGTTGCTTATTCAGGAATGATCGGCTTTATCGGACTCATCATCCCACACATTGTCCGTGGGCTCTTTGGCTCCGATCACAAAAGAATGGTATTAATGTCAGCACTGATTGGCTCCCTCTTTTTAATCTGGGCAGATGTCATCTCCCGTGTCATTATCAAAAACGTAGAGCTGCCCATCGGAATTATTACCTCCATCATCGGTGCTCCCATGTTTATCTATATTATTGTAAAAAAAGGCTATAATTTTGGAAATTAGCCGGAAAGGCAGGAGAATATGCAGCTGAAGGTTCAAGACCTACATGTGTCCATAGGAAAAAATGATATTGTCAAAGATGTTTCCCTCCTGGTGGGCAACAAGCAATTTGTCGGCATTATCGGTGCAAATGGCTGTGGTAAATCAACCATGCTAAAGAGTATTTATAAGAGCCTCAAGCCACAAAAAGGGTCTGTCTATCTGGATAACCTGGATGTACTTGGCACTGCTCCGAAAAAGGTTTCTCAGAAAATGAGCGTCGTAGGTCAGTTCAATGAACTGAATTTCGATCTTACCGTATTTCAGATGGTTATGCTTGGCAGAACTCCCCACAAGAAGCTTTTGGAGGCTGACAACAAGGAGGATCTGGAAATTGTCCACAATGCACTGGTAAGGACCAATCTGACAGAATATAAGGATCGAAGCTTTCTTACCCTGTCCGGCGGTGAAAAGCAGCGTGTCATATTGGCCAGGGCTATTGCCCAGCAGCCGGAATTCCTGATACTGGATGAACCGACCAACCATCTGGATATCCGTTATCAGCTTGAGGTGCTTACCTGCGTGAAGCAGCTAAAGATCGGTGTACTGGCTGCCCTGCACGATCTGCAGATGGCAGCAGAATACTGTGATTATATCTATGCCATGAAAAAAGGCAGGATTATCGCCCAGGGAACACCAAAAGAAATATTTACGGAAGAGCTTGTGGCAGCTTTGTATGATGTCAATTGTAAGATCTATGAAAATCCAATCACCAACAATCTAAGCTTTGTATATCAATTATAAGGAGAATTAAGATGAAGAAATTATTTGCATTAACCTTGTCATTACTTATGTTACTGTCCCTTATGGGCTGTGCTTCCAAGGAACAGTCTGCCTCCGATAATGCAAGCACTGCTGCCCCCTCTGCAACTGAGGCTGCTGCGCAGGCACCGACCGAGGCTCCCGCTGAAGAAGCTGCCGCAACTGGCGAAACACAGGATAATGCTACCGTATACCCGCTGGTTATTAAGAATTACACCAAGGTAGAAGGCGGCACAGAGTGGACAGAAAAAGAGATTACCTTTGAAAAGGCACCTGAGAGAATCGTAGCAACCACACGCACCGCAGCAGAATTCTTAATTCACCTGGGTCTGGCAGATAAGATTGTTGGAGTTGGCGGTGTATTCGGCGATCCTGACCTATCTGTGGAAGATGAATTTAACAAGCTCACCAATCTTGGTAGTTCCTACATCAATAAGGAAACAGCCATGAGCGTTGACCCTGATATCATCTTCGGTCGTGGCGGACTTTTTGATAATGCAGACTG
>JAJUHH010000324.1 GCA_029267975.1 Clostridiales bacterium | reverse complement strand
TATCCGCTGATCGCATTTATTACTGCTCTCTCCTACAAGCTGGCAAAGAAATATAAGCCTGTGGCACTTGCCGTCGGTATGCTGATCTCCCTCCTGTGCTGTTATCTGATTGGTACTGCATGGTTTACTTATGTCACAAACAATTCCTTCTATACAGCCCTGACCCTTTGTGTCTTTCCTTTTGTGCTGTTTGATTTGCTTAAGATTGCACTGGCAATCTCCCTGAGCACAGGGCTTCGGGTGGTATTAAAGAATAACCTGTAAAATACTCTGTTCACAAATCATGACAGGCCAAGTTCTTTCAATAACGAATAAAAGATCTTTCATCATAAAAGCAAAGTACACAATGAATGCTTAAGGGGTGCCTTAATCGGATTAAGACACCCCTTAACTTTTCATTGTGTACTTCTTTATTTAAATCATACTCTATGCTCCAACGGTGTAGAAGATTTATCAACGAAATCATCAAGGATTTGCAACCTCTACATAGGTGCAAAGAGCTCCTCCAGCTCTTCTCTGGTCAGAGAGTTGATAAATACCTCCTTGGAGCTGATGATAGAATCCGATAATTCCTTCTTCTTTCTCTGAAGCTTAAAAATCTTCTCCTCAATGGTTCCCTTGGTGATCAGCTTCATTACATGTACCTTATTCTGCTGTCCAATTCGGTAAGCACGGTCCGTAGCCTGGTCCTCCACAGCCGGATTCCACCAGGGATCATAATGGATGACGGTATCCGCACCGGTTAAGTTCAGACCGGTACCACCTGCCTTCAGGGAAATCAGGAATACCTTTCCTTCCCCGGAATTAAAGCGCTTCACATAATCGTTCCGATCCTCCGTAGGTGTGGAGCCTTCCAGATAGAAATAAGGGATTTCAAGCTCCTTCAGCTCCCCTTCGATAATACGCAGCATGGAGGTAAACTGTGAGAATACAAGGATACGGTGGTCGTTGGCAATGGCCTCCGGAATTACCTCCATTAATAATTCCAGCTTTCCGCTGCCTCCCTGATAGTTCTCCAGAAAGGTGGAAGGATGACAGCAGATCTGACGCAGTCTGGTTAGGGCCGCCAAGATCTTCATCCTGCTCTTCTCCACCCCGTTCTCCTCGATCTCTGAATGGATCTCGCTGCGGATACTTTCCAGGAAGGATAGATAAACCATCTTCTGTCCCTCAGAGAGGTCGGTTAACATCTTGGTTTCATATTTATCCGGAAGCTCTGTAAGAACATCCTTCTTCATACGGCGAAGAATAAAGGGCTCAATATGCTGATGCAGGTCAGCCAGTGCCTGGGTATCTTCTTTCATAATGGGCTTCTCATAAAGATCCACAAAGCGGGAATGGCTGTATAAGTATTCCGGCATAATAAAATCAAAAATAGACCAAAGCTCTGATAAGCTGTTCTCAATAGGGGTACCGGTCAGTGCAAAACGGTGCTTTGCCCGAAGCCGCTTCACTGATTTGGCATTGAGAGAGGAATCATTTTTAATAAACTGGGCTTCATCAATAAATACCGTATTGAACTCCAGCCTTTCATACAAGGGAATATCCCTGCGTATCAGAGGATAGGAGGTAATCAGTACATCATAATCCCTATATCTTGCAATGGCTTCCTGCCTCTCACCGGGGGTTCCTGTGATGACCAGTGCCTTAATAAAGGGGGCAAAGTTCTCGATCTCATCCTGCCAGTTATAGATCAGGGAGGTGGGACATACGATCAGATGATGGGATCCCTTATTATTTTGCACCTCCGAAGCAATATAGACAATGGACTGCAGGGTCTTTCCCAAGCCCATATCATCAGCCAGGATACCACCCAGATCATTCTCCGCCAGGGTCTTTAACCACTTATAGCCGGTCAGCTGATAGGGTCTTAAATCCGCCAGAATTCCCTTAGGCAGTTCGTGCTCTGTTCTGGAAGGATTTAAGATCTTATCTGTCAGGGCCATAAAATCCCTGTCCCGTTCAAAGACAAACTCATGACTGGAAAATGCCTTATCCAGATACAGGGCTTGCTGCTTATCCAACAGCAGGGTGTGCCTTTCCTCAGAAAACTCACCCTCTTCATCAGAGGCGTCTGCTTTAAGCTTCTCCTTCACATTCAGGGAATTTAGAATATGAGCCACCTCATGAATGGTCTTATCCTCCAGATTAATGAAGCTGCCGTTCTTTAACCGGTAATATTTCTTTTTGATCTGGTAGGAATGAAGCAGTTCCCGCAGCTCCTCCTTGGGAACTTCATCAAAGGACAGATCGAGCTCCAGCATATTGAACTCCGAATTCACCCGGACGCCCGCCTTAAAGCCTCCGGGGGCACGGATGCCCAGACGCCTGAAGTCCTCCGAATAAAAGAGTTCAGCCTTATCCTCCAGCTCCATCACTCTTCCGGAAAGGAATTCATAGATCTTATCCTCATCCCTCAGCAGATAGAAATTCTTATAGGGGACAAAACCAAGCTTTAAGAGCTCAGTGACAATGGCATCCTCCCGCTCCCTTTGCCTTACAATGATGTAGGAGCCGGCTGCTGCACTTGCAAAGGAGTTGAATTCATAGTCACCGTATTTGTATTTCAGCTCTGCCTTAACCCCGGTCTTGTATTTATCAAAGTAAAGCTTGGCCTCCATATCGCAGGTGATATATCTGCTCTTTAACTCCTCCGGTATATCAAGGAGCATGGTTTCTGAAATCCGGGGAAGTACATGCTCAAGGAAGCTGGTCTTATTATCTCCACGGAAGGACAAGGGTTCCTTATCCTTTCCCAGGCTATTATAAAAGGGCTTGTAATTACGGATAAATTTCTTATCCGGCAGATAGATGGCTCCATCATAGTATAGGAGCTCCCCGGTCTCTGTCAGAGGCACCACCGCTTCCTTTCCCTGATAATCCACGGTTATGCTGTCCTCATCCAGGGACAGCTGATAGGATATGGTCGGATTGCCCACGATAAATACCACGTTTTCATAAACCTTGCCATATAGCTCCAGTGTAAAGCTGGAACCGTTCAGAATTCTTAAGAGCTTAATGAGCATATTCTTCGTTATGAACATCTGAGACTTTGAAAATATCTTAGAAAAATGGGTGCTGTCAATGACCTCCTGTATCTCATAAATGCCTAAGAGGTAATCAAGTATCTCCCAAGAGATCTTGTCGAAGGTACTTTCCCCACTAACAAATTTAAATTCCTTACCAATGGCAAAGCTCTCGTGGTGATAGATATCCGAAAGAAACTTTTTTATGGTCTGAATCTTATATTTGCGATTGCTGCCACCCCGAAGGGAGATTAAGGCACGGCCGCCCTCTCCTTTCAGAATGGTCGGGATACTTACAAGCAACTCTATTTGAAAGGTCTCCCCAACCAAAACCGTGTCCTCCTGAGACATGAAATAATCCAGAACCTGCATTACCTTACGGTCACCGGGGTTCTTGGACTCTGAGAGCAGGGACCTCTCCTGATATTTTAGGACGAATAATAAAGCCGCCACCACATGCTTACAGGCACCTTGATCCTTCAGCCTGGAAGGGCAATTGCAGCTATAATCAAAAGACCCATCCTCCTGTTCGTCAATGATGACAGAATAATTGTAATTTCCTTTTACCGTCAAACGATATTGCTTATTTGTATTAGAATAAGTCGCATTAATAATCCTGTTGTCCTTGTAGTATTGAAGACCACGGGCATAAACAGTATCGTTGGATGCTAAGTTACGAATTCCTGTACGTGAAATCTGAATCATTCATATTACCTAACCTTTCAAAAGGCATTAAAAGTGCGGCCCACAGATGAACCGGCAGGCGCCTACCCTTTTAACTTGTATCTTATTATTATAACACATGAACTGAGAAAAGTGTAAAGTATTTCATGAAAAATAAGAACAAATCCAAGGAT
>JAJUHH010000323.1 GCA_029267975.1 Clostridiales bacterium | reverse complement strand
GAGGAATTTGGTATTAAAAGCTTTGTCTCCTACTTAACCCGGGAGATGACACCTCTTCATGAGGAGCCGGTCTATCTGGAAGGAAAGAGCGGAGACATTGAGGTGGAGATTGCCTTTCAGTATACCGATAGTTTTACGGAACAGATCAATGCCTATTGCAACCGCATCAATGTGGTTGACGGCGGAACCCTGGTAACAGGCTTTAAGACAGGCTTAACCCGTGTGATGAACCAATATGCCAGAGAGCTTGGGGTACTGAAGGACAAGGATGAGAATTTCGATGGTAAGGATATTCGTAACGGTCTTGTTGCCATCATCTCCATCAAGCATCCGGACCCTCAGTTTGAGGGTCAGACCAAGACCAAGCTTGGCAACACCGACGCCAAGAGTGCCGTGGATGAGGTCTTCTCCGCAGAAGCACAGCGTTGGTTTGACAAGCATGTAGAGGTTTTAAGAAGTATTCTGGATAATTCCTTAAAATCCTTTAATGCCAGACGGGCCAGCGATAAAGCAAGGGTCGCTGTTATGAAGCAGTTAAATGATGTGGATACCAGAAGCAAATTAGCCTCCTGCTCCTCCAAGAAACCGGAGGAATGTGAGCTTTATATCGTGGAGGGAGATTCTGCGGGCGGTACCGTAAAGACCGCAAGAAACCGCAGGACCCAAGCTGTACTTCCTCTCCGTGGAAAGATCTTAAATGTTGAGAAGGCAACTCTGGAAAAAATTCTTGTGAACAACGAAATTAAGCAGATGATTGCCTCCTTTGGCTGCGGTATCGGTGATGAGTTTGATATTACAAAGCTCCGCTACGATAAGATCATCATTTTAACCGATGCCGATGTGGACGGTGCCCATATCAGCACCCTGCTCCTTACCTTCTTCTACCGTTTTATGCCGGAGTTAATACTGGAAGGCAAGGTATACCGGGGTCTGCCGCCCCTTTATAAGGTAGAATACGAGGCGACTGTGAAGGGAAAGAAAGCAAAGCAGTCCAGCTATCTCTTCAATGATTTTGAACTGGAGAAATTCCGTAAGGAGGGTCATAAGATCCTCGGCCTTCAGCGTTATAAGGGACTTGGTGAGATGGATGCCAATCAGCTATGGGAAACCACACTAAATCCCGAGACCAGAACCCTTGCCCAGATTACCATCAGTGATACGATGGAAGCGGATGAGATCACTTCTCTGCTGATGAGCAGCAATGTTCCTCCCAGAAGAACCTTTATAATGGAAGAGGCAAAATACGCGAAGGTATTTGTATAAGGATGAAGGACTGATAGCATTTACAGGTTTGTGCTTGTATTAAGGCAGGCACAGACCTGATCTTAGGTATTCGAAGGAGGTTTCCTGTGATAAAGAAAGAAAGCGATCAAATTATACAGATGGATTTTTCCGAGGAGATGAAGAACAGCTATCGCGATTATGCCATGAGCGTTATCATCGACCGTGCTCTTCCCGATGTCAGGGACGGTTTAAAGCCGGTGCAAAGAAGAATCCTCTATTCCATGGTGGAGCTGGGACTGGATCCCGCAAAGCCTCATAGAAAAAGCGCCCGTATCGTGGGTGATACCATGGGTAAATATCATCCCCATGGTGACAGTTCCATATATGATGCCTTAGTGCATATGACCGAGGATTATTCCATGATGCTGCCTTTGGTAGACGGTCATGGCAACTTCGGTTCCATTGACGGTGACAGCGCTGCTGCCATGCGTTATACCGAAGCAAGATTATCTCCCGGCTCTATGGCCTTACTGGATCATCTGGAGAAGGGCCTGATCGAATTCGTACCCAACTTTGATGACAGTGAGAAGGAGCCTAGGGTGCTCCCTGCCATGATCCCCAACCTGCTGATCAACGGAACCACCGGTATCGCAGTCGGCATGTCCACCAATATTCCGCCCCACAATCCGGACGAGGTCATTAACGGTGTCATTGCCTTCATGGACAACCCCAACATCACTGTAAGAAAGCTCATGGATTACATTCCTGCCCCGGATTTTCCCACCGGAGGCATCATCATTAATAAAGATGATATGTATTCCCTATATGAAACCGGGGAAGGCAAGATCCGTATCCGCTCCAAGGTTGAAATAGAAAACGGGGAAAATGGACGCAAGAATATCGTCATTACCGAAATCCCTTATACCATCGCCGGCAACAAAACAAAGCTGGTGGAAAATCTGGCCAACCTGATTAAGGATAAGGTCTTTGATGAGATCTATGATGTCAGGGATGAATCCTCCAAAGAGGGTATCCGGGTAGTCATTGAAGTGAAGAAGGACCGTGACCTTGATAACCTGCTGAACGGCCTTTATAAAAAGACCTGCATGGAGGATACCTATGCAGCCAATCTTCTTGCCATTAAGGACCAACAGCCTTATGTGTTTAACCTAAAAAGCATCATCAGTGAATTCGTAGATTTCCAGGTGGAGCTTTACACCAAGGAATATGAATTCCTGTTAGATAAAGCAATCAAACGGCTGGAAATTGTGGACGGTTTGATCAAAGCAACCGATGTCATCGACTTAATTATTGAGATACTCCGGGGAAGCTCCTCCATCAAGCAGGCAAAGGCCTGTCTGACAGAGGGCAACATCGAAGGAATCAAATTCAAGAACCCCGCTTCCCAGATGCAGGCAACCGGACTGAACTTCACCGAACGCCAGGCAGATGCTATCCTTGCCATGCAATTAAGCAAATTAATTGGCCTGGAGATCTTAAAGCTCCATGAAGAGAATGGAGCCCTCCTATCCTCTATCGAGGAGTATAAGAAAATACTCGGTGACATTAGGGAATTATATAAGGTAATTAAGGGACGCTTAAGAGAATATAAGAAAATCTTCCACAGAGAGCGCAGAACTAAACTTGACAACGCAACCATCTCTGAATATGTGGAGGAGGTTAAGATTGAGGACATCTATGTATTAATCGACCGCTTCGGTTATACCAAATCCGTGGATGTCACCAGTTACAGCAGAGCCTCCGAGGATAACCTGAAGGAGTTTGTCCATATCATTCTTATGAAGAATACGGATAAGCTCTGCGTCTTCACTGCCGAAGGCAATCTGTATCAGATCAAGGCCGAGGCAATTCCTAAGTGTAAGCTAAAGGATAAGGGTGTATTAATCCATACCCTGTGTAAGCTGGGCAAGGAGAATGTCATTGCCTATACCTCCTTTGAACAGCTCTTTGAATCTCAGCTTCTCTTCACTACCAAGGCTGGTTATATTAAGCAGGTATCCGGTGTAGAGTTTGAGACCAACCGCTCCCAGATTGCTTCTACCAAGCTTGAAGAGAAGGATGAACTGGTTGCCGTTAACTTAATGTCGGGTCACGAGGTACTGGCCGGTAATCTAAAGGTGATTATTCTGTCAGAAAAAGGCCTGTCCCTTGGCTTCCCTCTCTCCGAGGTAAGCGAGCTCAAGAAGAGCAGCCGTGGTGTGAAGGCCATCACTCTGGATAAGAACGACCATGTAGCCTTTGCTACTGTCCTAAATCAGAACGTGGAAAGCTTCCAATACAAGGATAAGACACTCAGTGCCAAGAAGGTTCGTATGAGAAAACGCGGCGACAAGGGGCAGAAAGCAAGTCTATAGACGAGCCTATAACTAAGAAAGATTATTGCTAGTTAATTTGGGCGTTTGCTTTATGATTATCAACATAAAGCAAACGCCCAATGTTTTTGTAAGACCAAATCAAGGGATTATCTTCTCATTCATTACAGATCAGCATTTTCATATGTAATACTTTCTTAGCGCAAATCCAAAACAAAATCAGATTTAATAATTCCTCTGCCGTTTCCTGATCGCTGAAATGGCTTTTGGTAGTACCAATGATTTGATACGTTTCGTGGCCTTTTCCGGCAATTAAAATTATATCTTCGCGTTTGGCGTTGGAAAT
>JAJUHH010000322.1 GCA_029267975.1 Clostridiales bacterium | reverse complement strand
CTGGAAGAGATTTACCACATCATCATCCAGGTCATTCACCGTCTCAATCCGGGAAGGCTCCTTATTGAATAGGATTGCTCCTCCTCCGAAGTACGGTTCTAAGTAGCTATGATGCTTTGGCATATGTGATAAAATCCAGGGGGCTAAACGCTGTTTACTCCCGGGATATCGCAATAGTGTTCTCATATGACTGTGACCTCCTTATCCTTGCTTTTACAGCTTCCATAAATGCTTCCTGCCCAAGATCCTTACGTTCTAAGGCTTCCATCACATCCTCGTCTACTGTACCCTCTGTGATTAGATGATGTACTATTACATTTTTTGTCTGCCCCTGCCTGTCAAGTCTTGCATTCGCCTGCTGGTACAGCTCCAAGCTCCAGGTTAGTCCAAACCATACTATGATGTGGCCTCCTGCCTGGATATTTAATCCGTGTCCTACACTTGCCGGATGCGCTAATAACAATCGGATCCGTCCTTCGTTCCAATCCTTGATATCCTGCGAAGTCTCCAATATCCTAGGCTTCAGGTCATTAAATCTTTCTATTAACCGGCTGTAATCATGCTTAAAGTTGTAAAATACAAGTACCGGTTCCTGATTAAATTCCAGTATCTCTTCCAGTGCTTCCAGCTTGCCATCATGAATATGTACCGGTTTATTAACTGCATCATATACAGCTCCATTTGCCATCTGTAGAAGCTTCTGGGTAAGTGCTGCAGCTGTTAATGCTGTTATCTGTTCCTGATCCACTTGCAGGACTAATTCCTTTTCGAGTTGATCATATAAAGCCTGGGCTTTTACGTCCATCTTGATGTAAACATTGTTGTTAATCCGTTCCGGAAGTTCTAAGTAATCCTCTGCTCTCATACTGATGCAGATATCAGATATCTTTTTTTGGATTATCTCATCGGCTCCCGGTTTTAAGTCCCAGGTAAAGACTGTGTATGCATTTCGTCTGCCAGGTGAAAAATATCTTTCCCGGTATCCTGTAAGGGTCTTACCCAATCGCTCTCCTCTGTCTAGAAGATATAACTGCGGCCACAGATCCAGGTATCCGTTCGGTGTAGGTGTACCAGTAAGTCCTATTACTCTCTGCATTAACGGGGTTACTTTTTTTAAAGCCTTAAATCGCTGAGACTTATTTGACTTAAAGCTGCTTAGCTCATCAATTACCACTGTATCAAAAGGCCACTTAGGTCCGAATAAGTCTACAAGCCATTTCACATTATCCCGGTTAATTATATAAATATCAGCTTCAGCTTTTAGTGCTTCCATTCGTTCTTTCTGTGTTCCCAGAACTTTTGATATCCTTAGGTGCTTTAAATGATCCCACTTCTCCACTTCCCTACTCCAAGTATCCTCTGCCACTCTCTTAGGCGCTATTACAAGCACCTTTGATGTCTCAAAATAATCAAACATCAGAATATCTATTGCGGTTAGGGTGGAGACCGTCTTGCCCAGTCCCATGTCCAGCAGCAGCCCTACCTTAGGCAGCTCCAATATTTTATTAGTTGCATACTTCTGATAGTTGTGCGGTATGTATTTCATTCTTAAGCTCCTTTACAAAATCTTCGGCCTGCTCCATCCCGTATATTACCCTGATTTCAACACCCATTTTCTGAAACTGTTCACGCTGCCAAAGCTGCACACCAGATAGCTTGCCTATGATTCTCTTAAGCTCCACAAAATATATCCCGCCATTGGGTAGAAGATATATCCGATCTGGCACACCTGGGTTTCCGGGGCTTACGAACTTATATGATCTTCCACCTAATTTCTGAATCTGATCGTTTAGCCAAGTCTCGATTTTGCTTTCTAACATACCTTGCTTTTTAGGCACCTTAATCAACTCCTTATACAACCGCAATTAGGAAATTACTATACGCGCGTATATACGAATACGCGTGTTTCACGTAAATAACTGGTAATTTTCATATATATTCAATTTAATAGAAATATTATTTTCCTAATTGCTTTTAGTGTTTTTGCTAGTATTTTCAAGGCTTTCAGGGGCAATTAAGTTAATTGCTTATTAATTGCTAATTGCCCCTTTACCGCAATTAGCTTTTGTTAATTGCCCTGCTAATTGCCCCCTAATTGCCCCTGATATATGCCATAGCATCGCCGTAAAGCTTTCCAAATTTAAGTGTCTTTCCTGTCTTTTTCCACCCATCTATTCGAGCCATTATGGCCGCTATCTCGTTACTATCCTGGCGCTTTAGGCTACCCCTATCCTTACCGAAGCATTCGCACCATATTTCTGCTATGCAAACACGTTGTCGCTTCACTGTACCCGTCTGTATGGATCTCTCAAATTCATCTCCATGTATGTAAGACCTGCGCTCGTATTGGTTCATATCATCCCAGTTCTCAGGAAGCAGAGTATCAAGGTATTCCCTGATCAAGCCCTCACGTTCATCTGTTTCCATGGCAGCTCTCTGTTCTTTTTCTGCCATTTCAGCCAGATCCTTATCAAGGTACAGTGTCTCACCTTTTTCATAATAGTGCTTTGCTTCTGCCCATATTTGTAGGATCTCTTCATGTCCTATATCCCATACCTTCTTACTGCCTCCACCTGGGGTCCTTACCGGCCAGAACCGGCGGTTGCCAGTCGTATCCCGAAGATATCCATTCTCTGCATTTGTGGTTCCAATAAATATACACTGCCTTAGGTGTGGAGTAGCCCTCCGGCCAAAGCTTGCTCTGTAAATATCATTCTGCTTACTCAGGAACCCTTTTAAGGTATCAACCTCTGCTTTACGAAGCCCTGCCAGCTCTCCGATTTCAATAATCCAGTACCCTTGCAGCTTCTCAGCTGCAGTCTTATCCTTGGTATCTGCCAGGTGCAAACTGTCAGAAAACCATTCACCACCAAGTTTACCTATTAAGGTACTCTTTCCTATTCCCTGAGGACCATTAAAGACAAGCATAGTATCAAACTTACAACCCGGATGCATTACCCTTGCTATGGCTCCTACAAGCGTTTTTCTGGTGACTGCACGAACATATTCGTTATCCTCAGCACCAAGATAATCTATCAGCAGAGTATCAACCCGCTCTATTTGGTCCCACTCTGGGAGGCCCTGAAGGAAGCCTCTGATCGGATGGTATGACCGATCGTCCGCTATCTTGGTAACTGCTATTTCATAGTTTCTCGCAGAGAATGTCCCGTAGGTCAAATCTATATACGACACAAGCTGTGCATCGTCAGCATCTCTCCAAAACTTACTAGGATGCTTCCAAGGCACTTCTCCAACTATCTCCATGCCATCGGATAGCTGATTAAATACAATTCCTTTGAGATTTGGGTCGTTACGGAGTATTAGGATAAGATTATTTAAGGAATTTATTATATTACCCTTTTTATCTACATCTAACTCAGCTAACCAGCTATCATCTTTTGTAGGCTCCTGAGTAAACTCGTCTGCAGCATTCTCTAACTTTTCGCGGCCTAACTGGAGCTTTGTTTCAGTGTCATTCTGAATAAATTCCATCATGGCCTTATAGCTTGGTAGCTTAGTGGTCTCTGTATCAATCGTGGTCTCATCATCCAGCTCACCGAACTTATGTAACCGGATCAAGTCAAAAGCGTTGCAGAGCTTTTCGCTTGCGGGATCCGTAGCATGATTGGAATATGCGAACTTTTCATCATCATAGATGACCAATCCTGCAGCTGTAGAGCCATGAGCATATGTGTATCTATTGGGCATTCCGCATTTGATATAAGCGTCCGGAATAAATTTTTCAATTGCTTCCGGTACCGTATAAGTCCTGCAGAAAGCACCAATCAATCCGGGCTTTTCGCATGGATCGCCTTGCTTTTCAGCTTGTTTTTTACGTATTCCGGCAGCCCTGGAACTCTCCGGCCAGTAGCTGGTATCAGTCCAATCCGGATACCTCTGCAGCACTTTATCAGCTGAT
>JAJUHH010000321.1 GCA_029267975.1 Clostridiales bacterium | reverse complement strand
GTAGATCAGGATAATCAGCTGCAGAAGGCAATTTCCATTATCAAGAAGCAAATAAAATGATAATAATTGAATATGAGAAAGGGAGGGGCAATCTGAGATTGGCCCCTTTCTTCTTGTCTTACCTTATTGTGGCAGCTCTTTTTACAACAGTATAAAGATTAATGCAAGAAAATTATAAATTGCTCTAATGAAAATGGTAAAATATCCGATAAATATGTTATAGAGCAGTGGGGAGACGGTATAAACTACCGTACCGGAAAAGATAGGTGGTGATAGGAATGCGGATCGATGCATTCAATAAGATTAGTGAATTATACAAAACAAGTAATGTCAAAAACACATCAAAATCAAAGGGAGTAAGCTTCAGTGATACTCTGGAGATATCCCAGACTGGCAAGGACTATCAGATTGCAAAGAATGCCTTAAGCCAGACACCCGATGTCAGGGAAGCGAAGATTAATGAGATTAAGCAGCGTATGGCAGAGGGCACATATCAGGTTACCATGGAAGAGGTAGCTGAGAAGCTGGTCGGTGAATATTTTGACGAAAGTATATAACTGGATGAATCAGGCGCCATTTATGGCAGCAGTCTTATGCCGCTAAATGGCGCTTCTTAAGTAAAGTGGTGAGAGCGGACGGAGGTCACATAAGAGGACCCGGAAAGCTGACCGAACAGATAATCTGCTGGAAGGAAGGTTGACTATGGCAAGCTTAATTGAAGAACTGGTTGGCGTATTGGAAGAGGAATGCATCATATACAAGCAGTTAATTCCCATCGCGGAAGAGAAGACCCAAGTGATTGTCAGAAACGACCTGGCCGCCTTACAGGATATCACAGATAAGGAACAGAATGCCATCAACAGTATCCAGTCACTGGAGCGCAAAAGGGATATGGTACTGGAGAATATCAGGACAGTCATTAACCGTAAATCCGGGGAATTTAACCTGAAGATATTGATTGGGTTAATGGATAAGCAACCCCGGGAGCAGCAGGCTCTTTCTGAAATACATGACAAATTGAAAGAAACCATAAATACATTGGTTCAGATAAATAATCGCAATAAAGCTTTAATACAACAGTCCCTTGAAATGATAGAATTCAATTTGAATTTTATCCAAAGCATGAGGATGTCTCCGGGAAACAATACTTATACCAAGGGGGCGTCAAGGTACGACGCTCAGGCTTCAGCATCCGGAATGTTTGATACAAGGCAATAGATAAAGTGAGAGAGGTGTGTTCATGGGCTCAATGAACGGCATATATATAGGTGTTTCGGGCTTACAGACCAGCCAGAATGCTTTGAATGTAACATCCCATAACCTGGCGAATGTGGATACAACCGGTTTTGTCAGACAACAGGCGGTTTTAACGGATTTTCGTTATGTTAATGTGGGTGAGAACCATATTTCTTATTTACAGAAGGGTCTGGGAGCGAACTTTGCGGAAGTGAAGCAGGTTCGTGATATATTCTTAGATCGGGCTTACCGTACAGAGGTAGGCAGAGGTGCCTTTTATGAAGCGCAGACTGATGCCATAAGTGAGATTGAAGGATACTTTGGAGAGCTTCAAGGTCAAACCTTCCAGGATACCATGAGCGATTTCTGGGTCGCTTTGCAGGAGCTTGCCAAGGAGCCGGACAGTGTAGTTGCAAGAGCATCACTGACACAAACTGCGGTTACCTTTATTGAACGTGCACAGAATATATCAAGTCAGCTTAAGGATTATCAGATTAATTTAAATACACAGATTAAAGATCAGGTGAACAGGATCAATGAGATTGCTGATCAGATCAATACCCTCAATAAGAAGATCCGACAATATGAAAGTACAGGGGTAGAGAATGCCAATGATCTGAGAGATGAGAGAAATAATCTGCTGGATGAGCTCTCCCGCATGATCAAGATTACATATAAGGAGAATTCAAGCGGTGTAGTTACCGTAAACGCGGAAGGGGTACCCCTTGTAACCGAGGATATGGCCTTTAAGATGGCTACTATGCCGATAGAGGAAGGCTCCAGCATGTTAAAGCCGGTATGGGTAGCCCATGGCAATGCGGATGTATTTGATTTGTCGAGAGCTGCTTCCTCAGATAATGATACGGATATCGGATCCTTAAAGGGATTGCTGACCGCCAGAGGTAATAAACAGGCCAACTATACGGATATTCCCAAATTGGAGAATTACGCTACAGAAGGCTTATATAATCAGGCGGTACTTGAGTTTAACAATACGATTAACGCTTCGGTGGTTATGTCGGTGCAGGCCCAGTTTGATCAACTGATCCATGGAATTGTGACCATGGTAAATGAGGTACTTTGCCCTCACAAGGAAGTTACCCTGGAGGACGGTACAAAGGCCTATATTCTTGATGCTGACAATGCGCCGGTAGGTCTGGATGATGATAAGACTATGGGGAATGGGCTGTTTAGCAGAAAATCCATGGAACGCTACACGGAAGTTGACAGTCTTGTGATAGTCGATGAGGATGGTGTCAAGCAGACCCTGTTCGGACCCTTTATGTTATATAATGCGGAAGATCCGCAGGATAATTATTCCCTCTTCACCTTAGGTGAGATCGAGGTTAATCCTGACATCATGCAAAACCTTTCCTTAATCCCCTTATCCAGCAATTCAGGTTCGGGAGATTTTGATGTGAAGGCGACAGAAAAGCTGCTAACGAATTGGCAGAAGGGTTTTGCCACACTGACTCCCAATTCCTTAGCGAAATATAATTTCAGCAGTTACTATACCGCCTTTATCGGGGAGTTATCCAATCGTGGAGACAGATATTACACGATAGGAGAGAATCAGGACTCCATGGTGGAGGGCATCAACAATCAGCGAACCCAGGTAACGGGAGTATCTTCCGATGAAGAACTCACCAATCTGATCAAATACCAGCATGCTTACAATGCATCTGCCAGATATATTACTACAGTAAGCCAAATGCTTGAGGATATCGTAACCAAGCTGTAACATGTGAAAAACAGGGAACGAACACATATAACATGGCTGCGAGTTTTCTACTCAAGCGTAAGGAGGGAAATATGAGCTCAACATTTTTTGGACTGAATATAGGAAAATCCGGTTTATACGCTTATCAATCCGCACTTGATACCACTGCCCATAATATTTCCAATGCGGAGACGGATGGATATACAAGGCAGGTTATGGGGCAGAAGGCCAGCAAGGCACTGCAGATGAACTCTACCTATGGTATGGCGGGCACCGGAGTAATGGTAACCGGCGTGGTTCAGCAGCGGGATGAATATTATGATATGAAATATTGGAAGAATAACACGATTTACGGTGAGTATTCAGGGAAGCATTATTTCATGCAGGAGATTGAAAATTATTTTAATGAAGTAAGTGTGGAGGGTTTTACCACAACTTTTAATTCCTTGTATGATAGTCTGCAGGAACTTTCCAAGAATCCCTCCAGCTTAACGGTGCGTACCCAGGTTGTGAATTATGCCAACAGCTTAACAGATTATTTTAATTCTACCTACAATAACATGCAAAGTGTGCAGGAAGAATGTAATTTTGAAATTCGCAATACGGTGGATCGGATTAATTCTGCTGCCCAGCAAATTGCGGCTTTGACCAAGCAGATCAATACTTTGGAGGTTACCGGTACGAAAGCGAATGATCTCAGGGATCAACGTTCCCTGTTGGTTGATAAGCTTTCCGAGTATGCAAATATATCGGTTACAGAAAAAGTAGTAGGAGCAGGCGTTGGCGTAACAAGCTATGTATTAAAGCTCAATGGATCTGTCTTGGTGGATGGTATGAACTATAATACTCTTCAGGTGGTTCCAAGAGAACATAAAGCTAATCAGAGCGATGTTGAGGGACTTTATGATATTACCTGGTCCAATGGTCAGACCTTTGACATGAGAAGCCCTTCCCTGGGGGGAAGCCTGCAGGCTCTGC
>JAJUHH010000320.1 GCA_029267975.1 Clostridiales bacterium | reverse complement strand
ATAATGTAGTTCCAATGTGTATGTCAGAAGGAGATAGGGCCATGAAAATAATCAAAAGAAACGGTGCGGAGGAAGTCTTTGATATTAATAAAATTATCGCAGCCGTAACGAAAGCAAACCAGGCTTCGGAAAGAAGCTACTTGAGTGAAGAACAGATTAATAGTATCGCGGATTATGTTGAGTATAAGTGCACCAAATTAAATCGTGCCGTGTCTGTGGAGGAGATTCAGGACATGGTAGAAGATCAGATCATGGCGACCGGTGCCTTTGATATCGCAAAGCGTTATGTCAGATATCGTTATCAGCGCTCCTTAATCCGTAAAGCGAATACGACGGACAACCGCATTCTGTCACTGATTGAATGCAATAACGAAGATGTGAAGCAGGAGAATTCTAATAAAAATCCTACGGTGAACAGTGTTCAGCGTGACTATATGGCAGGTGAGGTAAGCAAGGATATCACCAGAAGACTTTTACTGCCTGCTGAGATTGTGGAAGCGGATAACCAGGGTATCATCCATTTCCACGATTCTGATTACTTTGCCCAGCATATGCACAATTGTGATCTGGTTAATCTGGAGGATATGCTGCAAAACGGAACGGTAATCAGTGACACGATGATTGAGAAGCCCCATAGCTTTTCCACTGCCTGCAATATTGCAACCCAGATTATCGCCCAGGTGGCCAGCAATCAGTACGGCGGACAGAGCATCAGTCTTGCGCACCTTGCACCCTTTGTGCAAATATCCAGAGAGAAAATATACAGAGAAGTCTTGGAAGAGATCAAGCTGCTGGAATGTGAGGTTTCGGAGGACAAGATCAGAGAGATTGTAGAGCAGAGACTTCGTAAAGAGGTTAACCGTGGTGTTCAGACCATACAGTATCAGGTGATTACCCTTATGACTACCAATGGACAGGCTCCCTTCCTTACGGTATTCATGTATCTGAATGAAGCTGCCAATGAGCAGGAGAAGAAGGACCTGGCGCTGATCATTGAGGAGACCTTAAAACAGCGCTATCAGGGTGTTAAGAATGAAGCAGGTGTTTGGGTGGCTCCTGCATTTCCGAAGCTGATCTATGTTCTGGAGGAGGACAACATCGAGGAGGGAAGTGAATATTATTACTTAACAGAGCTTGCGGCAAAATGTACTGCCAAGAGACTGGTTCCCGATTACATATCCGAGAAGAAAATGAAGGAATTAAAGGAAGGAAACTGCTTCCCTGTTATGGGCTGTCGCAGTGCCTTAAGTCCCTGGAAGGATGAGAACGGCAACTACAAATTCTACGGACGTTTCAACCAGGGTGTTGTTACCCTGAATCTGGTTGATGTCGCCCTGTCTTCCGGCGGTGATATGGAGAAGTTCTGGAAGATCTTTGATGAGCGGCTTGAGCTGTGCTATAAAGCGCTTATGTATCGCCACAACAGACTGAAGGGCACCTATTCTGATGCGGCTCCCATCCTGTGGCAGTACGGAGCCCTGGCTAGGTTGAAGAAGGGTGAGACCATAGATAAGCTGCTTTATGGTGGTTATTCCACAATCTCTCTTGGTTATGCCGGCCTTTATGAATGCACAAAATATATGACCGGAAAATCCCACACAGACCCGGAGGCAACTGGTTTTGCCCTGGATGTTATGAAGTATATCAATGCTGCCTGTGACAGGTGGAAGGCGGAAACCAATATCGGTTTCAGTCCTTATGGGACCCCGATTGAGAGTACTACCTATAAATTTGCTAAGTGTCTGCAGGCGCGCTTTGGCGTTATCAAGGGCATTACAGATAAAAGCTATATCACCAACAGCTATCATGTCCATGTGACGGAGCAGATCGACGCCTTCTCCAAGCTGAAGTTTGAAGCCCAGTTCCAGGAACTTTCTAAGGGCGGTGCTATCAGCTATGTAGAAGTACCGAATATGCAGAATAATATTCCCGCAGTGCTTCAGGTGATCCGCTTTATCTATGATAATATTATGTATGCTGAGCTGAATACCAAGAGTGATTATTGCCAGGAATGCGGATTTGACGGTGAGATACAGATTGTTACAGATAATGATGGTAAGCTGGTATGGGAATGCCCCAAGTGCGGTAACCGGAATCAGGATAAAATGAATGTTGCCAGACGTACCTGCGGTTACATCGGTACCCAATTCTGGAATCAGGGAAGAACGCAGGAGATTAAAGAAAGGGTGCTCCATCTTTAATGAATTACGGTGAAATAAAAAAATACGATATTGCCAACGGTGAGGGAGTAAGAGTTTCCTTATTTGTATCAGGCTGCAGCCACCACTGCAAGGGCTGCTTTAATGAAGAAACCTGGGACTTTGGATTTGGGAAGCCCTTTACCGAGGATACGGCAGCCGAGATATTGGAAGCCCTGGCGCCGGATTATATCAGCGGTCTGTCCCTTCTGGGGGGAGAACCCTTTGAGAAGCAGAACCAGCGAGGGCTTCTGCAGCTTTTAAAAAGTGTAAAGGCTTCTTATCCCAAAAAAAATATATGGTGCTATACCGGTTATACCTTTGACAGGGACCTGCTGCAGGAAAGCCGGGCAAGGTGTGAGAGTACCGATGAAATGTTAAGTTATATTGATGTTCTTGTAGACGGGGAATTTGTAGAAGAATTGAAGGACATCAGCCTGCCTTTTCGCGGCTCCTCCAACCAAAGGATTATCGATGTGAAGCGATCTCTGGAAAATGAGACTGTTACTTTGTATCAACTAAAAAGCTAGAGATAAAAACCAGTGTAGGTACATGGATATCATATATTTTGTGCTTTTAAGCTTATAAAAGGACTTGCTGTATTACGCAAAAAACATAAAAGAACAACCTGCATCCCTTGATGCGCGGTAGACAGGCGGGTAGATCGTCGGCCAATCGTGTACGAGGAATGCAGGTTGTTTTTTAATGAGGGGCTGTGACAATTCACCCATAATCTATCTGAGTTTTATACAGAAACTTAGTCAGGTAAACGTAAACGACCCGGATTTATTCATGAAAAACCTCCATAACAATATTCTGAGGATAATCCCCGAATTTTTCTCCGAAGAGATTCATTCCTCCGGCAAATTCTGCGTCTTCTTTCACACCTATCTTAAAAGACATATAACTATTCTTGTTCAGCCCCAGAGAGGATATGGTATGATCGGATACCTTCTGTTCATCAATATAGCAGCCGTCTTCGGTAATCCAGATCTTTCTCAGATCCCCGTACTGGGTGGATGCGTCACTCCACCAGTAAGGATTGAGCTTGCCTCTGCGTCCGCCGTAATCCCCAGGACACTGAAGGACTCCGATCTCGATATCATTTAGCCAGATGCTGACATCGGATCGCCAATTGGGGTTGTAGCCCAAGGCTTCGGAACATATCTCAAAGGTAAATTGAATCTTATTGGCAGAATTGGATTTTAGAAGCGTATTTGAAAAACGATATTCCAAATAACCGTAGGTCAGCCAGATTAGCTGAGCTTTGTAGCGCTCCGGACTGAAAAAGCCGGTTAAGCTGTCTTCTGCCCCCAGGTCAGTCTGATCAGACACAATACCGCAGGGAGCAGATACCTTATAGTCAAAATAACACCCAATGGGCATATCCTCCCGGTAAAGCTGTCTGGATTTTGTCCAGGCATCCGGTATGACATCCACATGAATATCGGATACCAGTACGCCGCAAAGCTTCTGAGCCCCCTTAGAGCCGGGAATAGGCTGTACGGAGATCAGACCTGCGCTTTCCAGGGTTTTGATATGTAGGGCGGCACTGGATAAGGGAATATCAAAATGTGCTGCAACATCTGATATAATCGCCGGTTTCTGTAAAAGAAAATGAAGTATGTCAATTTTAATGGAGGAGGAGAGGGCCTTTCCCAAATTCACCAGCTCTTCCTTGTTTTCTAAATTAAGACTTAGCGTTTCCTTCATGATAGTAATCCTTCTTTCGTGGCTGATATTTT
>JAJUHH010000319.1 GCA_029267975.1 Clostridiales bacterium | reverse complement strand
TATATAGCATAAATGTATGCAAATTGAAAAGGGAGGATTTTACATGACACAGAAAAGTTTAAAAAAGTTGGTTAGCCTTGCGCTCATATTTGTAATGGCTATCTCAACAATTGGCTGCGGTAAGGCAGAAACGCCTGCACCTTCTGAAGCTACACCTACTGAGACTGCATCTTCAGAGTCTGAAGCAGCTACGGCAGAGGAGATTGATTATCCTTGGGAAAAATACGCAGAAGAAGTTACAATTACAAGAGGTTATCCTGCATCAGGCGCTACCTTTGATCCAAATACGAATGGAACAGATGATTCCAACAATATTTGGACGCAGTGGTACAAGGACACATACAACATTAACGTTGTAAATGCTTTTGAAATCAGTGACAGCGAATACAGCCAGAAGATTGATCTTTTGATGGCATCAGGAAACCTTCCGGACGTATTCATGGTTAACGCTGTACAGTTAAAGCAGTGTATCGAGTTAGGCCTTATTCAGGATTTAACAGAAGTATTTGACAAATATGCTTCTGAAGAATTAAAGGCTACGATGCATAACTATGAGTTAGGCTTCCAGTCTGGTTTCTCAGATGGAAAGCTTTACGGTATTTCCCGTCAGTACTTTGGCGATGCGGGAAATATGCTGAACATATGGTATAGAGAAGATTGGGCTAACAAGCTTGGTATTGCAAAGCCTACCACTCTTGAGGAGTTCAAAGAGCTTTGCATCGCATTCCGCGATAAAGATCCTGATGGCAACGGCAAGAATGATACTTTAGCACTTACACTTGACAATTCCCTTGCAAATGGTATTTATAGCTTAATGTTCGCTTATGGCGCATATCCTAACATCTGGATTGAAAAAGACGGACAGGTTCAGTATGGTGGTATCCAGCCTGAAGCTAAGACTGCTTTGGCAGAGCTTAACAAGTGGTACAACGAAGGCATTATTTCTCAGGACTGGGCTACAACATCACGTAACCAGATGAAGGAAGGCTTTGTAAACGGTACAGCAGGTGCTGTTCTTTACGCTTCCCATATCGGATATTCCCTTGGTGTATCCTTGCTTGGTAACGATGCAGACGCTAGAATTACTCCTGTAGCTATTCCTTCAGCAACAGGTGAACCTATTAACTACGCTGTTACATGGCCCATCACCCAGTATGTTGTTGTAAGTTCTAAATGCAAGAATCCTGAAGCGGCGATCAAGTGTATGAATGGTTACACTTACTTCTCAGAAAAATCAACTGCAGAACTTTGCGAGTTATATGCTGAGAACAACGGTGGTTTGGCAATGCCTTTCCGTATCAACAACGCAACAGATATGCAGCAGCATCTTGAGGTCGTACAGTTATTAAACGGCGCATCTGATGAAGGCATGCTCACAACTACAATGGGTAAGTACCTCTACATCAGAAAATGGTTAGATGAAGGTGACCCTGAAGGCTACGGACAGTACGTTCAGTTAGGACCTGATGGTGGATATGCTCAGTTATATCCTATCATTAATGAAGGCAGAGTTATTACAGACTCACTGCGTGGACCTCAGACAGAGACAATGGCTACTAACTGGTCTTCCTTACAGACATTACTTGAAGAGACCTATACACAGATCATCTGTGGACAGAAGCCGATCGAATACTTTGATGAGTTCGTAGCAAGCTGGAAGGCTTTAGGCGGCGATCAGATCACAATTGAAATGAATGAGGCATACGGTAAATAATATTTGCTAATGGGCCGTTATCAAAATGGTAGCGGCCCGGATTTATGAAAGGTATTAATGACTATTATGGTAAAAGAAAATAATGCTTATAAACAAAAATTCACATGGGGAAAGTTCAAGCAACAGTTTCCTTTTCATTTGCTGTTGCTTCCTGCCATTGTGTATGTAATTATATTTCACTACATTCCTTTATATGGTGTAGTTATTGCGTTCCAAAAATATAGTCCTAATACCCTTTTCCATTCACCTTGGGTTGGACTTGATAACTTTAGATATATCTTTAAGTTGCCGGGCTTTGGCAGAACAATTTTAAATACTCTTTACATAGCTATATTGAAAATTATCGGAAATCTTTCCATTCCTATATTATTCTCCCTAATGCTCAACGAGGTAAGATCAAAATGGTTCAAAAAGATCGCACAGACCTTTGTATATCTGCCTCACTTTATATCATGGGTAATTATGGCAGGTATTATCCAGGATATATTTGATCGAAGTGGTGTGGCGAACCAATTGATAATGGCTTTGGGCGGAGAAAGCATAAACTTCCTCGGTGACACCAAGTGGTTCCCTTTGACAATTGTATTTACAGATGTTTGGAAGAATTTCGGATTTAATACAATTGTTTACCTGGCAGCCTTGACCGGCATTGATCCCACACTTTATGAAGCGGCTTCCATTGACGGAGCAGGCAGATGGAAGCAGACACTTCATGTTACGCTTCCCGGAATCATGCCCATCGTAATCTTGAAGATGACTTTAAGCCTTGGTGACATCTTACATGCCGGATTTGAACAGGTATTTAACCTTTACTCACCGATCGTATATCAGACAGGTGATATCCTTGATACCTTTGTATATAGACTTGGTATGGAGCAGGCACAGTATTCAGCCTCTACAGCAGTTGGATTATTTAAATCACTTATTTCTCTAGCACTTATTGGCATTTCATATTATCTGGCTGATAAAAAAGCCGGTTATTCGATTTTCTAGGGAGGTAGGACATGAAAACAACTTTATCAAGAAAAATATACCTTGTTATAAATGCAATAATTATTACGATTATGGCTCTTTTATGTGTACTTCCTTTTATACATCTGGTAGCTTTATCCTTCAGCTCCAAAGCTGCTGTTGATGCGGGAAAAGTTGTCTTTTGGCCGGTTGAACTTACAATAAAAACCTATGAGTTTGTTAGTAGTGGTTCCTTGTTTATGAACGGACTTTGGATCTCTGTGAAAAGAGTATTGCTTGGAACATTTATCAACATGTTCTTAGTCATTATTACAGCATACCCTCTTTCAAGACCGGATGATAAGATGTACGGAAGAAAAATTTATGCATGGTTCTTCTTCATCACAACCCTTGTCAGCGGTGGACTTATTCCAAACTTTATCCTTGTAACAAAGCTGCATCTTACCAATACCATATGGGCACTTATTCTTCCTGGTGCACTTCCTATGGGAAATATGATCCTTATGCTTAACTTCTTTAGATCGACTCCCATAGCGCTTGAAGAGGCAGCAATGATTGATGGTGCAACCCCGTGGCAGATTATTTATAAGATCATCCTTCCGATTTCCAAACCGGCAATTGCAACAATAGCACTGTTCTGTATTGTTACACATTGGAACTCTTGGTTTGACGGTATGATGTACATGGACAGCGTAAAGCTTCTTCCTTTGCAGAGTTACTTAAGAACAATCATTAAGGACCCTGAGCTTCAGATTTTGCAGGCCGGTGGTGACTTAAGACTTCTTCTTTCAGATGTAAACGGGCGAAATTCCAGAGCTGCACAGCTTATGCTCGGAACCCTTCCTATTCTTTGTGTATATCCTTTCCTACAGAAGTACTTCACAACAGGACTTGTAATCGGTTCAGTAAAAGGGTAACAAGTCAAAGATGGCTGAGGAAAAAACTATGATATAGTATAACCTTGGCAAATAGCGAAAGAAAGAGCGGGATGCATCGATCTGATGCATCCCGCTGTTAGGAAGAGCAATTTGATAACATTTGCCAGGAAGTGTAAAGCGAAAGAGGAGAGCTATGATTCAAAAAATAAATGATATATATGATTATATTCCGGACTATCCGGAAGGCAGTAAGGTAAGCAGCTATAACTGTAACGATAACTGTATTATGTATCATATCACGGATACATCAAAAGAGAGCTTTATGGCATATAAAGCTGCTCTGGCAGCAGCAGATTTCACTTTATATAGCGAACGCACCATCAGGGAT
>JAJUHH010000318.1 GCA_029267975.1 Clostridiales bacterium | reverse complement strand
TTGATCGCAGCGGATCCTGCCTTCCACATTAGCCTGGAGGAGCTGAAGGCTGCCATGGATCCTGCTTTATACACCGGTCGCGCTAAAGAGCAAACCGAGGAATTTATCCAGGAGGTCATTCAGCCAATCCTTGAGGAGAATAAAGAAGCCCTTGGCTTAAAAGCAGATATTAAGGTGTGAGATATCACCTGGGAGTTCATACATTCTGAAACCGCATGTTGAGTGCTTGTAGGCTTAAACATGCGGTTTTCTTATAGCTTTTCGTCGCATAACACTTCTGGCAGCTTTTGGGCTAAGGCTGTTTATGGTAGCTTTTAAGCTAAGTCTGTCCCCTGCAGCTCTTCATCCAAGTCTGTTCCTTGAGCCTTTCCACTTAGTTCCTCCTCTTCTGGCTGCAAAAGGGTATGAGGTGCTTCCTTCAGCAAATGCAGCCTTGTTATGATGATAAACGATATTTTCTATTCTGCTTGCTGATACAGGAGGAATAAAGCAGGTCCCCGAATACTAAAATTTTCGCTGGCAGGGGAGAATGAAAGATTATGACTTGTAAGTAGAGGTCACAATTATTATAATATTTAATGGTGACTTATGGATATAGCAAGAGATATAGGAGGTATTGGATGGAATACAGAGAATTTGAAAAGCTGGGTATTAAAACATCACTACTGGGTTTTGGATGTATGAGGTTTCCCCTGAACAGTGATGGAAGCATCAATGAGGAAATGGCAGAGCGCATGATTGATACCGCATATCAGGCCGGCATTAATTATTTTGATACAGCTTATCCCTATCACGGAGGGCAGAGCGAGATTTTTACCGGCAAGGCGCTAAATAAGTATGACAGAAGCTCTTATTATCTGGCTACCAAACTGCCTGTCTGGCTCGTTGAGAAAGCAGAGGATGTGGAGCGTTTATTTTATGAGCAATTACATAAGCTAAATAAGGATTATGTGGACTTTTATCTGCTGCATGCTTTATACAACGAACGTTTTGATAAGATGGTCAATCTTGGGGCACTGGAAGTACTGGATCGGCTGAAAGCAGAAGGAAAGATAAAGTATCTTGGCTTCTCCTTCCACGGGTCCTATGAAGAATTTGAGCATATCCTTCGGTTTAGAGATTGGGATTTCTGCCAAATTCAGCTGAACTACATGGATACAGAGGAACAGGCCGGCATGAAGGGCTATGAGCTAGCTGAGCAGCTTGGTATTCCACTGGTCATTATGGAACCTGTTAAGGGCGGCTCTTTGGCTAAGCTCCCTGTCAATATCATGAAGCACTTTGATGCGCTTACTCCGGGGAGGAGTGCAGCTTCCTGGGCTCTGCGCTGGGTGGGATCCTTACCCAACGTTAAGGTTATCTTAAGCGGTATGTCTGATGAGGAGCAGGTAGCGGATAATCTGAATACCTTCAGTAACTTTAAGTCCCTAAATGAAGAGGAACAAGCAGCGGTAAAAGCAGTAACAAAGGCTTTAAAAGACAGCGTAAGGAATGGCTGTACCGGCTGCGCCTATTGTATGCCATGTCCGGCAGGAGTGGATATCCCCCGTAACTTCCAGCTATGGAATGAGTACGGCATGTATCAGAACGCCGGCTCAGTTCAGTGGGCATGGATGAAGAATTTTAAAGACGAGATTAAAGCCAAGAATTGTGTAGAGTGCGGTCAGTGTGAAGATGCCTGTCCTCAGAAGCTGGATATTCGCATGAATTTGAAAAGCTTACAGGTGGAATTTGATGAGCTTTGTAAGCTAGCTTAGGAATAGGAGGTGTTGTAAATGATCTTGAGGATACATTTACAACACCTTTTTATGGTATGGGAAACTGCTCTGAATTTGCCTATACGATAAAATGTGCCTTGGATGATTGGCATTGTAAGATTTCATGGGGCATGATATAATCAAATCATATAGAAGGGAAGCATTCCATAAGTAAACATAATATGAATTGTTGAAATATCAGAAGGAGCCTAGCATAGGCAGAAGGAAAGCCGGTGGCGAAGCTGATAGGATCATGCCTTACGAAGCAAGCTGGAATAGGATGGAGATCAAGGATGAAGATAGACCTGGAATATTACCGGATATTTTATTATGTTGCCAAGACCGGAAGCTTTACCCATGCAGGGGAGGAGCTATGTATCTCCCAACCGGCGGTGAGTCAGGCCATGAAGCTTCTGGAGTCAAGCCTTGGAAGTAAGCTCTTTGTCCGCATCCCCAAGGGGGTGAAGCTGACACCGGAGGGTGAGGTACTGTTTAGCTATGTACAGAGAGGCTATGAGTATATTCTTCTGGGTGAGGAAAAGTTTCAGAAGATGCTGGATCTGGAGAATGGGGAGATTCGAATCGGGGCAAGCGACATGACCCTGCAGTTTTATCTGCTGCCTTACCTGGAAAAATTTCATGAGAAGTTTCCTGGTATCAAGGTTACGGTAACCAATGCTCCCACCCCGGATACCCTGGAGTATTTATATGATGGTATGATTGATTTTGGTGTTGTAAGTGAGCCCTTTGAGGCAAAGCCGGAGATAGAGGTGACCAGAGTAAGGGAAATCCAGGATGTCTTTGTGGCAGGGGAGAGATTTCACCACCTGAAAGAGCAGGTACTGGATTATAAGGCCTTGGAGGAACTGCCGATTATCTGCCTGGAGCAAAACACCAGCTCCCGTCGCTATATCGATGAATTTCTTAGGGCAAATAATGTGGTTTTAAAGCCGGAGTTTGAATTGGCCATGAGCGACATCATTGTGAGATTTGCCAGCAGAAATCTTGGGATAGGCTGTGTAGTGAAGGACTTTGCCAGGGAAGCCATCGAAGCAGGAGAATTATTTGAGCTGAAGTTTCATAAAGAGCTTCCGGCGAGACATTTTTGTATTATTACAGGAAATAATAATCCAATCTCCACTGCAGCCAGAGAGCTGCTTGGGATGCTGGAGAAATGATAGAAGAAGGATAAAGGAGTTATTATGCCGAAGATTAAGATTAAGTATTTTAGTGATGAGATTGAAAAGCTAACCTATATTGAAAATAAGTCAGACTGGATCGATCTGCGTGCAGCCCAGGAGGTTACGCTGAAGGCTGGAGAATTTAAGCTGATTCCCTTGGGAATTGCCCTGGAACTGCCCCAAGGTTATGAGGCCCATGTGGTTCCAAGAAGCAGTACCTATAAGAACTTCGGAATTATTCAGACCAATTCCATGGGGGTCATTGACGAAAGCTACTGCGGAGATAACGACCAGTGGTTCTTTCCGGCCCTTGCAATGAGGGACACTGTCATTCATGTGAATGATCGTATCTGCCAGTTCCGCATTATGGAGCATCAGCCAAGAATTGAGTTTGATGAAGTACAGGAATTAAGAAATGCCGATCGTGGGGGACATGGCAGTACAGGAGTGCAGTAAGCAGACCTGATGTAGAGATGAGTAGTCTGACCTTGCATAGCAGACCGTGAACGAAATGATATTGAATTTGTAACAACAGTGACGGACCAATATCCCTTCACAAGCCAGGGGCTATGATCCTATGGTGTTTTATCCATAAGTAGTGTTTATGCCAAGTATAATGAAACGTGATTTTACTTATAGGAAAATCCCGATTATACTAAGAAAGGATCTGGGAATACTATATTATTGCCATAGCTATGCTTAGATTCAGATTGATCCTATAATCCAAGGAGGACTTAGAATATGGTTAAAGCAATCGTAGGCGCCAATTGGGGTGACGAGGGAAAAGGTAAGATTACGGACATGCTTGCACAGGAGGCCGATATCATCATCAGATATCAGGGCGGCAGCAATGCAGGTCACACAATTATCAATGATTACGGTAAGTTTGCTCTTCATCTGTTGCCCTCAGGTGTATTTTACAACCATACCACAAGTATTATCGGTAATGGTGTAGCTCTGAACATCCCTTATCTTGTAAAGGAAATAAAGTCATTAGTGGATCGTGGTGTACCGGCC
>JAJUHH010000317.1 GCA_029267975.1 Clostridiales bacterium | reverse complement strand
ATTTAATAATAAATTCAATAATATATTCAATATAAGTAGTTCCATGTTTTAAAGTTAAGTAATTTTTCTCACAACGAACCTGAATACATGACATTATAATAAAGAGGGCCGTCTTCAAACCTTTGGTATATCCCTTAAGTTGAAGCAGCCCTCGAAGCATATCTATATCATCAATAACATACTGAAATAACCGATAGCATATTTAAATAACCGATAAGTTACGATACTTTTCCTTTCGAAAACGAAGTACAAACAAGATGGCACGGAAAAGCCAGTCGATGGTCATTGCAATCCAAACCCCCAATACCCCCATATCAAAGGCAAAGACCAGGATATAGCTAAAGCCAATTCTCCAGACCCACATAGAAATCATAGAAGTCCACATGGTGAATTTTACATCATTGGCCGCACGTAAAGCGTTGGGCAGGCAGAAGGACAAGGGCCAGATCAGCATAGCAAGAACACTGTGATAAATCATGAGCCGGGAAGTAGTCGCAGCTGTTTGGTCAGATAGGTTATAGGCCCACAGGATAACTGGGACCAGGAAGATTAGCAAAATATTTATTACAGCCATGGCAATGTATGCAAATTTCATCAGCTTACGTGTATACTGCCTGACAGCATCATAATCACGGGCTCCTACACAGCGGCCAACGACTGTGATTAGAGCCAGACTAACTGCAGAACCGGGAAGAACGCTGAAAGATGCTACTGTTCCAGCGACTGCATTGGCAGTAATTGCTGAGGTACCCAGACCTGCAACGATTCCCTGCACCAGGATCTTACCGATTTGAAACAGACTGTTTTCTAAGCCGCTGGGAACACCGATATGGAGAATTCGCCGTATCATGACCATATCAGGTCGAAAATCACGTAAGGCTTCAATATGGATCGGATGCTTTTTATTATGTAATAGATAAAGCATAATAAGGGCTGTGATAATACGGGAGATCAAAGTTGCAATGGCTGCGCCTGCAACTCCCATATCTAAGCCAAAGATTAAGATAGAATTACCTATGATGTTGATTAAATTCATGATTCCGGCATTGATCATGGATACCTTTGAATTACCCATGGAACGGAACAAGGCCGCACTTGCATTATATAAGGCGATAAAGGGGAAGGACAGGGCAGTGTAAAACAAATAAGTTCTTGCATTATCCATGACATCTGTGCTGACATCTCCAAAAAGTAAGCTTAAGATTGGCCTACCAAACACTAAGGAAATGGCCATGAGAATAAGGGAAAGTGCAAATACAGCAACCACCAGCTGCTCTCCGGCAACACAGGCTGATTTATTCTCTTTACGGCCTAGAAACTGCGAGGAAATGACTGCTCCGCCTGTCGCCAAGGCACCAAATAGACCAATTAAGAGGATATTAATCGAATCCACCAGAGACACCCCGGAAACTGCTGCCTCCCCAACTCTTGCTACCATCATACTATCAGCCAAGCCTACCGTAACCGACAGGATTTGCTCAATAATCAACGGAATGATCAGCTTAACTAAATCTTTCTTAGAAAATAACATGCCATCGCCTCGCCAGTAAAATTTTATCCAATCAAGAAGGGGTTGCCGTCTTACAAAAGATGGCTCCCCCTTATTCTACCTATTAAATTTGTTGCCATAACTATTAAATGCAGTTACTGACAAGTTTATCATAGCATTTTTATTAATTCAATGTATTTTATTACATTATTACGAAAATGCTTCCACCTTAATCCCCTCTGCCTGCAAGGCACTTCGTATCATTTTTACAAATTCCAGGGCTTTGGCCCCATCTCCGTGAACACAGATGGAATCTGCCTGAAGCTCAATTTCCTTTCCACTGACAGAAGTAACCTTGCCCTGCTTTATCATACCGATGATCCGTCTGATGGCCAGCTCCTCATCCTCAATCATGGAACCCGGCTTACTTCTGGCTACCAGCGTTCCGTCATCCTCATAAGCCCGGTCTGCAAATACTTCCCGCTTAAAGGATAGACCGACTGCCTTTGCCGCCACTTCCATCTGGCTCTTGCTTAAGCCCAAAAGAATTAGCTCCGGGTTGACTGCAGCAATACCCTCACAGATGGCTAAGGCCAGGTCATAATCCTTGGCCGCCATATTGTAAAAGGCGCCATGAGGCTTTACATGATATAAAGGAACACCTGCTGCCTTACAAAAGGCTTCCAGTGCACCGATCTGATACATGGTATAGGTCCTGGCTTCTCCCTTTGACAGCTTCATTTCCCTTCGCCCAAAGCCAAGCAGATCAGGAAAGCCGGTATGGGCCCCGATATGTACGCCATGCTGCCTGGCTCTGGTAACTGTCTTTTCCATAATCTCAGGATCAGACGCATGAAAACCGCAGGCAATATTGGCGGAGGATATGTAAGGAATTACTTCTTCATCCAGTCCCAGGGTATACCTGCCAAAGCTTTCCCCAAGATCACAATTTAAATCTATCTGATACATACTGCCATCCTCTCCTTTCTCCTATGACTGATGCAGAGATAACACTAATACAAAGTTAACACTGAAACAGAGATCTCATTAAATCAAAAATAAACTAAACAGAAAAATCACTGAAATAGAAATATCGCTGAAACAGAGATAACAAATGGTTATCTCCACTTCAGCAGCTTATCCTACAATACTTACAGCTTCAGCTCCACATTCTTCACATCCGTGATAAACATATGACCGGGCGCATGGGTAATAGCAAAGGCAGGCTTAGATGCCATCAGTGCCGCCTGGGGGGTAACACCGCAGGGCCAGAATACCGGCTGCTCTCCTTCTCTGATGGTCACCGGATCCCCAAAATCAGGACGGTGGATGTCGCGAATACCTATTGCCTCCGGACTGCCGATATGCACCGGTGCACCGTGAACTCTTGGCATAGCCGCTGTTACCGCTACCGCCCTGGGAATATCCCGGTAGGGTATAGGCCGCATGCTTACTACCATGTTTCCGCTGAAGATCCCTGCACTTTCACAAGGAATATTGGTCAGATACATAGGCACATTACAGCCTTCTTCAATGTGCCTTACACTTATCCCTGCTTGCAGAAGCTCCTCCTCAAAGGAAAAGCTGCAGCCAATGAGAAAGCTTACAAAATCCGATCTCCAAAAGGCAGATACCTCTTTATACTCACCGGTTAAAACACCGTATTCATAGACTCTGTACTTAGGCAGATCTGTGGCTATATCAGCATCCTTCGCCATATAGCGGATCTGTCTGCTCCCTTCGTCAAGAACCTCAAGGATTGGGCAGGATTTGGGATTACGCTGGGCAAACAATAAAAAGTCATAAGCCAGCGCTTTGGGCAGAATCACAAGATTGGCCTGGGCATATCCGCCACACATTCCTGCCGTTGGAGAGCTGAGCTTCCCTTCTCTGATCAGGGCCCGCACCTGAGCCGGGCTAAGCGTTCTGTAATCCATAGCTTACCTCCTTAATACACACCATACTCCAGGCTTCTCATCTGCTTCATTAGCTTCGTCCTTTCCCGTACATGCTTCTTGTATAATTGCTGTGCAGCCCCTAAGGTAATCGCCCGAAAACGGATACTATCCCCGGGTTTGCACTGTGCAAGAAGGGGGATATCCGTTGAAATCACTGTCCCAATCTTCGCATATCCTCCGGTAGTCTGTCTGTCCGCCAGCATGATGATCGGTTGCCCACCGGAAGCCACCTGAACCGACCCCAGGGCTATCCCATCAGAGATAATATCCGTAGCCTTCTTCGCTGCAATCACAGGTCCCGAAAGTTTGCAGGCCATCCGATTAGAAGCATTGGTCAGCTGATAGATCTCTGTGGTAAAGGTTTCAAGCCCTTCCTTGGTAAAGTAATCCTCCTGAGGTCCCAATACGACTCTGATCAGCTGGGGTGAAGCCATCCCGTAACGAAAGGGATACACCCGATACTCCATATTCGCTAATGCGGCTACCGGCCGCTCAAATTCAATTTCATCCCCACT
>JAJUHH010000316.1 GCA_029267975.1 Clostridiales bacterium | reverse complement strand
TCTTTCACTGATGGCCTGCTTTAGCATCTGCTGGGTTTCATCTATACTTGCTGATCCGTCATCGACTCCCGGCAGGATATGGGTATGTATGTCCATATATTCCCCTGCTGCCAGAGTATCACTATGAACATTTCCATATCTGTAGGAAGCGCTTCCTAAATGAAAGCTCTTAACTATAATAAATCCAATAATACTAAGTATTACAACTCCAAGCACAATGAATACTACATATTTAGATTCAATCCCATGTCCATTGGTATTACCTTCTACTGCTGCAGTAACTGTGGGATTCATCGGGTTTACAGTTGTAGTTGTATTACTATGCTCTAAGGTATCGCTGTCCTTCGCTGGTACTTCCGGTGTTGAGGTCGGAGCTGCTGTTGGCTGTAATGCTTCAGTTACAGGTGCTGTTGTTGGTCCCACGGTAGGAGTCTGTGTAGGAGTTACCTGAGTATCTTCCTTAGGCTCGGGGGTAGATGAAGCTGCATCAATGGGTGTAAGGTACCCTTCTTCCACTCCCTGGGCAACATAATCCTTCACCATGGACAATATCAGTTCCTTATCATTCTCTGACAGGTCCACATCTTCTGATGCAAGATAATCTAATAGCTTGGTAATATAAGCAGCGTCTACCTTATAGAGCTTACCCTCATATTCAAATTGGCCCTTAGCAGCCTGCAATACTTCTAATTCATATTGATTAATCGTACCCGCATAAACCACTGAGGCTGGGACCGGTATTAATAATAGAAGAACTATGAGGATACGAAGCATATGCTTCATACAACACCTCCATACAAAAAATGATACACCATACGGAAGGCATACACGCATTCCGTATGGTATATAATTGCATCTTCTCTATGCATTTAAAAATCATAAGAAATATTCACTTAACCTGTTGCAATTCCCTTTTATATATCAATCTGAATACCCCTTATTTGAAGGTAGCTTCAAAGGTTAAATTATGTGATCCTGTAACACTGAGTGTTTTTGTTCCCACCTTAGTCAGGGTATAGGACAGACCAGACTGATTGCTCTTGACAGTGACAGAGTGGGAGTCCGGATAATTAACTGTTACTTCATATGATCTTCCGCTTAGACCTGATGCAGGGCCTGTTCCAGTAAACTCTACAGTCTTTGTGGCGCTGCCTGCCACACCTGTGATTTTCACACCTGCAATTGATACAGGGAATTTATCACCGTCAATAGCCTTCCAGAGTCCCAGAGTAGTACTCGGATCACCCAGGTAGCCGTTAAGAAGGCTGAGCAAGCTACCTTCAATCACATAGGCGTCAGTTGTTGTTCCATGAACGTATCTTACTACAACACTTGCAAGGTTATTATAAGGCTGCTCTAATTCATAATCTGTATAGGTAGAATAGCGAGTCACCTTAACACCGTTCACATAATCACTACCGGAGCCACCACCTGGATAACCACCGCCAGTGGATGGAGCAGGATTGTTGGCAGACGGAGTACCATCAACAATTATTACAACGGTGATTGAGCCTTGGATCACAGGCTTTGCAGCTTCATTTGCTGCAGTAACCTTTGTTCCTTCCGCTCCTGAAAGAAGTACCAGGGTAATCTTCTGGTTACTTGTTACATCAAGAGGAATATCAGAAGTAATATTCGCATTCAATACATTTGCAATAACCGGAATAAGCTCTTTTGATGTACCGGTGATAACAATGCTTGCAGCGTTATCAATTACTATTTCCTCTACATAGCCATTGTTCTCAATGGTAACCTTGGTTGCATCACCCTGAATGCTAATGGATGCGCCAGCGCCGTCTGCAATAATTACTCTGGCATTGGATGCCAGTATATTCAGCAGATTGCCGATTGCCTCTTCCAGCCAGGTGGAAGACTTAATACTCTTAATATCGATTGATTTGAATACACCCTTATTGGTAATATCAGCATTAGGAGCATCTACTACCAGCTTGGTTGTCTTATAGTCACCCTTGGGGATGGTAAGACTAACTTCAGCTAAGGTCTTAATTGTAATCGTTCCAACACCGGTACCAAGTAATGCCTCCAGTTCTTTCTGGTTGGTGACGATACCAGCCTTATCAACCACCTTAATGGTTACGGAATCCTTCAGACCACTGGTAGTGGTAGCGGTAATGGTTACAGTTCCGGTCTTTAATGCGGTAAACTTACCGTTCTTATCCGGATTAGCAATCTTCTTATTACTGCTTGTCCACTTGGTCTTCTCATTGGAAGTAGCAGGAATCAGCGTTCTATTCAGATCGTAAACCTGACCAAGGTTTAATACGGTAACCTTATTGTTGATAAAAAAATCGGATGCTTCTTCAAGAACGGATACCTTGCAGGTTAAGGTATAGGTCTTCTTAGGAGCCTTAACTGTGCAAGTGATCGTAGCTTCTCCCTTTTTGATACCCTTCACAAGACCTACTTTATTCACCGTTGCAACCTTCTTATTGCTGGAGGTCCAGGTATAGGTGGAACCTGTAATCTTGTTCTTAATATTAATATCGTAGCTGTTGCCCTCAATAATATTAAGTGTTGTCTTTGTCAATACCGGCTTGGAGGCTGCATGGGCAACTGTGGGCGGGATAATCAGTACGGATAGCATGACCATAACTGCTACCACCGCTAATGCAAGTAATGACTTTAATGTGCGTACATTCTTACTTCTCATGGTGTATTCTCCTTTTCCTTTTATAGTACTTTTTAACCATATTATTAATATATATGTATAATTATGGATAGTCAAGAATAAAATGGGATTTTGTAGAAAAATGCAAAAATATTGTAATTTTATAAAAGATATCTATCAACAAACTCTCTCAAATTTCCTACACTTAAATCCTGTCCATAATATTCACACTTTGAATTTATTAAAACAGTTTTACACCCAGCATTTTTCCCTGCTTTTATATCGTTTTCCCCGTCTCCAACCATATAACTTTGACTTAAATCGATATTAAAATCATTTGCAGCTTGTCTGTTTACCATAGATATCCTGGAAGTACTGCTGCGCCCCTACAGATAGGACTATAATCTCATCAGCAAATCGTACAGCGTTTTTTTCACCAGCCATAATATAATTTGAAGCAAATCTACCCCACTTAGCCCTCTGATGATCCAAACCCGTAAATGTCAAGAGATTGTTAAACTTTTTCACAAATTTTTTTCAAGTCCTGAAAAGCCTTTATTTAAGCGGTTTTTCAGCGTTTTACCCCTAATACCCCTCATGATACAAAATGGCTAAAAACACCTCTTTTTCAGCCTAAAATCCACATAACACCCCCAATAAGTAGGCGATATTATATGGTTAAACTTTTTCCGCAACGCAAAAAAGCCCGTAAAATAAGGCTTTTCGCCATATCTTACGAGCTTCGCAATTTGTCTGAGAAGTATTTAGTTTTTAAGTGCCTGAATATGACTTTCGTACTATCATCGCATACTTAAAACAAGTTTATTTCATACGGAATGTCTCTTCTTCATTGTCTGTAAACTGTTCCGGAGCAATCGTCCAGGCTCTTGATAAATCAAATTCGGCCAGTCTGTTCCCTGGGTAAAAAGTCCCCTCAATCCGATAGGATTTCTCTTTGTCCCATTCTGCCAGCTTATATACAAACGCAACAAATCCTGCACTAGATATTTCATAGCTGTCATCGGCTTTCATTTCGGGTACCTTAAAGATATCCCTGTCAACTGGATCACAGGCTTGCACAGCAATACATCTTGATTTTTTATTGAGCAGGAATCTAATGTATTGTGGCATCTTTAACCCACGCAAAAGGGACTTATGTACTAAAATCCGATGTGTTTTATCTGAAAAGGAAATAGTTGCTATTTCTCCCATGAATAACCGCCTCCTAATGTTTGGAACCGTTTCATTTCATCGCTCTGCGTCCTTTCCCGGTTCATTAGCTGATCCGGTGTCAGAGATGTTGTTAGTTGAGCAGCTTCTATAGGTACTGCACTCTGTTTTGTACAAGACTGTGATT
>JAJUHH010000315.1 GCA_029267975.1 Clostridiales bacterium | reverse complement strand
AGCCTTACTATAGAAGAAATTACAGTGATAGGAGGACGTGATAAATCAGGTACTCATGAAAATGTCACTTTAGTCATGAAACCAGGTGAGGTTATATGCATTGTTGGACCGACAGGTTCGGGGAAAAGCAGGCTGCTGGCAGATATAGAATGCCTTGCCCAGAAGGATACTCCCACAGGAAGACAGGTTCTTTTAAATGGGGAGGCGCCTGCCCAGGAGAAGCGCTTTTCCATAGAACACAAGCTGGTAGCTCAATTATCCCAGAATATGAACTTCATTATGGATTTGACCGTAGGGGAATTTGTAACCATGCACGCCGAAAGCCGTATGGCCCCGGACATTGATGAAGCGGTCCGGACCATAGTCCAGTGTGCAAATGAGTTGGCTGGAGAGAAGTTTACCATGGATACGCCGGTTACCGCCTTAAGCGGCGGACAGTCCAGGGCTTTAATGATAGCAGATACAGCACTCTTAAGCAGCTCACCCATAGTATTGATTGACGAAATCGAGAACGCCGGGGTTGACCGGAAGAAAGCCCTGGAGCTTCTGGTAAAGAAAGAAAAAATTGTTTTAATGTCCACCCATGATCCTATTCTGGCTTTAATGGGGGATAAAAGAATTGTCATCAAAAACGGCGGAATCAGTAAAATTATTGAAACCAGCGTACCGGAGCGGAAAAATCTTGAAGTGCTGCAGCGGTTGGATACCCGGTTGGTGGAACTTCGTAACATGCTTCGGAGTGGTAAAAAAATAGAATTTGATACAAGGGAATTCCTCGGGATTTGAGAAGGGAAGGTGAAGTTATGAAAGGTAATGTATTTATAAGAATTGTTATTTTATTATTAACAGTATCACTTTTACTTGCAGGCTGTGCAAAAACAGTTGAAAAGCAAAGTGAACAGGCTTCGCCAGCAGTTGAACAGAAAAATGATGTAAAGAGTGAAAAAACCAGGAAGATTGTAGACATGGCAGGACGTACCGTGGAAGTTCCAAGCGAAATCAAGAAGGTTTATGCCACAAGCCAGATTGGAATTATTGTGCTTTATACATTGAATCCGGATAAACTTGCAGGCTGGGGGTTTGCATTATCAGACAGTGATAAGCAGTTTATCGACCAGAAATATTACGGATTACCGGTGCTGGGAGTTTGGTCGGGCAAGAATGGTACAGGAAATATTGAAGAAATCATTCGTGTACACCCTGATGTTATTTTTTCCATCGGAACCATTGATGATTCACAAAAAGCATTATCAGACAAGATAGAGCAACAAACAGGGATTCCGGTCGTGATGCTGGACGGGCCTCTGGATAAGCTTGACAAAATGTATGAATCAGTAGGAGATATTATGGGTGAAAAAATCCGGGCAAAAGAACTTGGTGACTACTGTGCAAAAACCATTACCGGTATAAATACCCTGAAAGCTAAGATACCTGATGAAAAGCAGGTTAAGGTCTATTACGCAGAAGGGGCAAAAGGGCTTGAAACTGATCCGAAAGGCTCCTTTCATACAGAGGTTCTCGATTTTGTACGGGGGATCAATGTTGCCGATGTTCCCATGCAAGGAGGTTTCGGCAGATCGGCTGTCTCACTGGAACAGTTACTGAAGTGGAATCCTGAGGTCATCATTGTCGGATATGACAAGGATGCAAAGGCTGGATTCTTTAAGGAGATTTACAGTACTCCCGGGTGGATGAGTATTAAAGCAGTAAAAGATAAAAAGGTCTATTCTATCCCCAATAAGCCCTTTGACTGGTTTGACCGCCCGCCGTCAGTGAATCGTATTATAGGCGTTAAATGGCTGGCGAACCTGCTGTACCCCGAATACATAAAGCTGGATATTGCAGCTGAGGTTAAGGATTTTTATGAGAAATTTTATCATAAAAAGCTGACAGACCGGGAAGTTAAGGAACTGCTCACAAATGCTGGAGGATAAAAAATGGGGCCCCTACCTCAAAGAGGATGACCCTTGTAAGCAGAGGTGTGTTGCCATACATTATTAAGGCGGTGTTTTTATGGAATCGATCAATGAAATCGGGATAAAACAAAATATAAAAGCTGATAACATCAGCAAGAATAAAAAAATAAGCCGAAGCATGAACTATGTTATGGTTATATTGGTTTTGATGCCTGTTGCTGCATTTCTGATATCCTTTACCCTTGGCAGATATGGGATTTCCATCCCTGAAATATTAACCGTATTCTTTTCAAAAATATTCGGACTGGAAGCTACATGGCCGGCCACGATTGAAACAGTCATTTTTAAGGTCAGAATTCCAAGGATTCTTGCCGCCATGCTGGTGGGTAGCGCACTATCCATGTCGGGGGCTTCCTACCAGGGGTTGTTTAAAAACCCCATGGTGTCTCCCGATCTTCTGGGAGCTTCGTCAGGAGCAGGCTTTGGGGCGGCTGTAGGAATCCTGATGTCCTTTGGTATTGTTGGAATACAGGTTTCTTCATTCTTGTTTGGATTGGGCGCTGTGGCATTGACCTTTCTAATCAGTACCATTATCGGTAGGGGAAATAATGCGGTGCTGGTTTTAGTCCTTACGGGAATGGTAGTGTCTACCCTGTTCTCATCTTTTATATCTCTGAGCAAATATCTGGCTGATCCATACAGCAAACTTCCTGCAATAACCTTCTGGCTGATGGGCGGGCTGTCCACCATCAGCATGAAGGATGTAAACATGATTCTTGTTCCTATTCTGTTAGGAGCTGTTCCTCTACTCCTTCTCAGTTGGAAATTAAATGTTTTGTCCTTTGGGGAAGAGGAAGCAAAAGCACTAGGAATTGATACATCAAGGCTCAGATTTGTCATCATTATTTGTTCCACGCTGTTAACAGCCGCTTCCGTTTCGGTATGCGGTATGATCGGATGGGTCGGACTGGTCATACCACATCTTGCCAGGATGCTTGTCGGGCCGAATTACAAGGTTTTGCTGCCTGCTTCGCTCCTTATTGGCAGCACATTTCTTCTGCTTGTGGACGATGTGGCACGGAGTATATTTCCTTTGGAGATTCCTTTAGGTATTCTTACTTCGTTAATCGGTGCTCCGTTTTTCATTTATCTGCTTATTAAGGGAAAGAGGGGATGGATATGAGATTGGAAGTCAAAGACGCTGTTTGTGGATACGGAACAAAAAAGGTGGTAGAAAACATTTCACTCAGTGTCCAATCGGGAGAAATACTATGCTTGCTGGGGCCTAATGGAGTAGGAAAAACCACTTTTTTTAAAAGTATACTGGGGTTCCTGAAGCTGCTGGGTGGAGAAATATTATTAAATGACGAGGACATTCAGAGAATTCCGAAAAAGAGACTGGCAAAAGCTGTGGGTTATGTTCCCCAGGCACATACACCACCTTTTCCATTTACAGTTCTGGATGTTGTCATGATGGGCAGAACTGCTCACCTGGGGATGTTTGCATCTCCTTCCGGAGAGGATAGGAAGGTTGCGGAACAAGCATTGAAGCTACTTGGGATTTCTTTTCTAAAAGACCGGATTTACACGGAGATCAGCGGTGGAGAAAGGCAGATGGTGCTGATTGCCCGTGCTTTGACGCAGCAGCCGGAGATACTGATTATGGATGAGCCGACCTCTAACCTTGATTTTGGCAATCAGATACGGGTACTGGAGCAAATCAACAAGCTTTCAAAAAAGGGTCTGGGAGTTATTATGACTTCGCATTTTCCAAACCATGTATTTCTCTGCTCCACCAAGGTAGCCTTAATGCAGCGGAATAATGTTTTTACAGTGGGAAGTGTGGATGAAGTTGTGACGGAAAAAAATTTAAAGTCTGCTTATGGAATAGATGTAAGGATAACAAGTACAAAAGATGAAAAAGGTAATTCGATCAAGGCCTGCATTCCATTAATCAATTGAAAAAACAGCGGTAATAAAAGAATTTATGGGGGGCTAACCATGTGGGAAAATCTGTGAAATACATAATTGCAATTGATGATACTGATAATCTTAAAAGCTATAGTACAGGTATT
>JAJUHH010000314.1 GCA_029267975.1 Clostridiales bacterium | reverse complement strand
GTATGGAATAAAGGAAAGAAAGAAGCTATATCCAATGAATGAGAACTTACAGAAAAATGACTTTTCACAAGGCAGCATCGTAAAAAATATTATAAACCTTGCCCTACCTATGACACTGGCACAGATCATCAACGTGCTTTATAATATTGTGGATCGAATATATATTGGGCAGATGCCGGAGAATGCCACACTGTCCATGACCGGACTGGGTCTCACCCTGCCCATCATCACCTTCATCTCCGCCTTTGCTAATCTGTTTGGTTCCGGGGGCGCCCCCCTCTGTTCCATTGCCAGAGGACGGGGCAACAAGGAGGAAGCGGAAAAAATCATGGGTAACTCCTTCTCCCTCTTATTAATCTCAGGCCTCGTCTTAACGATCTTAGGCCTGTTGTTGAAAGAACCGCTGCTCTATCTCTTTGGTGCCTCTGATGCCACCTTTCCCTTTGCAAATTCTTATATCACCATATATTTGCTGGGCTCCTGCTTTGTTATGATGGGGCTGGGAATGAACAGCTATATTAATTCTCAGGGCTTTGGCCGTATTGGTATGACAACTGTTCTTCTGGGTGCCATCGCCAATATCATCCTGGATCCCATTTTTATCTTTGTGTTGGATATGGGGGTCAAGGGCGCCGCACTAGCTACCATAATATCACAATTTTTATCCGCACTATGGATCTTCCGTTTTCTTACCGGTAAAAAGACCTTATTAAAGCTGCGCCTGCGCAACATGAAACTTAATCGCCGTATTGTCAGCAGTATTACCATGCTGGGTATGTCCGGCTTTGCTATGGCAATTACCAATAGCTCCGTCCAGATCATGTGTAATAAATACCTCTCCATCTATGGCGGCGATTTATATGTGGGCATTATGACCGTCATTAATTCCATCCGAGAGATTATCTTTATGCCGGTCAGCGGCCTGACCTCTGCCTCTCAGCCGGTTATGGGCTATAATTACGGTGCCCGTGCTTACAGCAGAGTCCGTGACTGCATTAAGTTTACTTCTGTGATATGCATTGTATATACCCTTCTGGCCTGGGGGAGCTTACTCCTCTTCCCTCGGTTTTTTATACAGATTTTCAACCAGGATAAGGAATTGATTGCACATGCCCTGCCTGCCTTAAGAATTTATTTTTTTGGCTTCTTCATGATGTCTCTGCAGATGGCCGGACAATCCACCTTTGTATCCCTTGGTAAGGCAAAGTATGCGATCTTCTTCTCCATCTTCCGGAAGATTATCATTGTTGTACCGCTGACAGCCTATCTTCCAACCATCTTTAACCTGGGTGTTAAGGGAGTCTTCCTGGCAGAGCCCATCTCCAACTTCATCGGAGGAATTGCCTGCTTTGCGACCATGCTGCATGTAGTGATGCGGGAACTGAAGGAAGAGAAATCATAAGGTTAAGAAACGAAGGGATGGAGTCCAAAACTCCATCCCTTCACCTAAGTATTATGTTAATTAGCACCCTATTAGTAATCCATTAATATTATATCATATAGAATTCTTAAGCAATAAAGCTCTCGATTTTTCTCAGAAAATAATTAAAACTTGGCGACAAATTATTTCTGATATCCATATAGGGGGCAATATTTTTTGCCCATTCCGATTTCTTTTCACCAACGATATAAAAATGTTAGCTACACATATTCCTAAAGAATACCTAATCTATTATTGTATCTTAAACAAGCTTATGGACTCCTCCAAATTCTTCGCATCATTTGCCAGCTCCTGTGCTGCCATACGCAAGCGCTCAACGGAGTCGATCTGTCCCAGTGCCGTTGCGCTTACCTCCTGGGAAGCAGCTGCTGTCTCTTCCGATACTGCTGAGATGCTTTGAATCGCATCCATGGTATCTACCTTTGCAGCTTCAATCATTTTGATTCCTTCCGAGATTACATTTAGATTATTGGCAAGGTTATTAACATGCTGATTGATGCTGTCAAATACACTTACCGTCCTGCTAAGTGCCTCTGTCTGTGATTCTACAATGCTCTCTGCCTGTCTTGCGGTATGGATCGTCTCTTCTGTCTTGGCAGCGATCTCCGATACCGTTTTGTGGATCTGCTTTGCTGCATGAACAGACTGGTCTGCAAGCTTACGGATTTCATCTGCAACAACTGCGAAGCCTCGTCCTGCATCTCCTGCTCTGGCTGCTTCTATGGAAGCATTGAGGGATAAGAGGTTGGTTTGCTCAGCAATATTATTGATGATTGCTACAAAACCAGCAATATTCTTGGAATGAACCGCAAATTCCTGTATCTTCTCAATAACGTTCTGAGTAATATTACTGGTGTCCTTTGCTTTACGGCTAAGGTCGTCAATGATGACAAGACCTTCTCCGGCAATGTGCTTGGTATTATTTGCAATATACTCAATCTCACCGGTGCTGTTATAGACCTGATTGATCTGGTCTGATAAGCCGGCCATCTGGACCAGACATTGCTCGGTATCAGCTGCCTGCTGTACGATACCCTGTTCAATATCGTCAATGGTTTTTGAGATATCCTTGGTAGCTGCCAGTAAGCTCTCCGAGGTATCAGCAACACCGCTGGCAGAACTGCTAACCTTTCCGCCGATCAGCTGCACCTCCCCAATCAGCTTGCGCATATCCTGAAGCATATTACCGATGCCCCTGGCCAGATGAAGGAATTCATCCTTTCGCTTTGTCTCAAAGCTTGTTGTCAGGTCTCCCGTAGCAGCCTGGTTGATTCTCTTTCCTAAGAAGTTAATGGCAGCAGTGATGATATATGCAATAAAGATCAGCGTCATAAGTGCAAAGAAAAGCGCCACAGCAACAAATATATTATTCAGACTCTTGATACCGGAAACCTGCTGCAGTATCGTATCCTTTGGTATTAAGGCACATACCGTAGCTCCCACTGTTTGGATCTTGCTATATAAGAATAAATACTCTTTCCCCTGATAGGTCTGATAGGACAGACCGCTTGTCTCCTCTGAGGTCAAAGCACTCTGATAATAGGGCTGATTTAAGAAAATACTGCTCTCCTCTGTCCCAGCGATGATCTCTCTTCCATCACCCGTTACAAAGGCTTTGATACTGTTTTCTCCAAGATTGTATTTTTCAAACATATCCAGAATAAGCTTCTTCGATACGTCAATGATAATAAAACCATTGCGGGCATTCATAGAGGAAATCAGTGAAATTGCATAATCATCGCTGGTGTACTGCTTTGTTCCGTATACATACATGGAATCAAGAGCACTATGCTCCCCCACCCATAGAAATTTGACGGTTTTACTATCAAACTTTTTACCGATCTCAGTCTCTCTGAATTTCTCATATGGACTCTCCTGGGTTGCAGCCTCGGAGGTAAATGCCTTACCATTAGCTCCCAGCATATGTACACCCGAGATAAAGGAATTGGTTTTTTTCACCAACTGGACGGTACTCTCTACCTTACTGCGCACATTGATGAACTGTGTTTCATCCGTCCCCTCCTGTCTGTTAAAGTAGGATCCCAGGTCCGAATTCAACAGCAGCTCAGAAGCTTTTTCCTGAATCACCTTAAAGCCAAAATCCAAAAAGTCACTTACTGCAACTAAGGTATCCTTGGAACTGTTCTCATAATTTGTAATGATTGCTTTTTCTGATATACGATATGACAACACACCGTAGGTTCCTAAGAATACTATCGGAACCAGCAGACCAATGAATACCTTAAGTCGGATGCTTCTAAAAAATGCATTTACCTTCCCGGCCCCCTTGTCCCCATGATCTGCAACAAGCTTACCGGTATTAACAGACTTCGTTTCCCCAATACGAGATCTCTTATTCCCCATAAAATGGCCCCCTATTATAATTATTTCATAGAACATCAACAAATTTCTCCGGATGTTTTTTATGAAATAATTATAACACATAATTTGCCAAACGTGTAACTAATTTTATATTTTCACTAATTATTATACAATATACGCATTTTTCTACAGCATCTTCACTAATGCAACAGGTAATAGTATAAAAATCCCAATAAAAATAGATAAAAACTCGTTT
>JAJUHH010000313.1 GCA_029267975.1 Clostridiales bacterium | reverse complement strand
AATGTAAGTGACTAAGGAAGGAATATTACACAGCATAGAAGCTCTGCTAAAATTGTATATGGAGTAGTATGCTATGTAATCATTCGCATGGAATCCATAAATAAGATTATTTTGCAATATAAGGTATAATTACCACAAACTATAAAGCGTTATAGAATGGAGAACTCTATGTTTCAGTTTACAGAGGAAGAGATCAAACAGATCAGGGGAAGAGTGCCAAAGTATCCGAAGGCAGTGGAACAGCTAAGGAGAGAGGTACAAGAAGTATACGAAACAGATTTGATGATTCCCGAAGAAGGCATCGGAAACTGGGAAATGTATTATTACTGTCCTGACTGTTCTATTCACTTATCTTACAAGCGTAGCGAACCCCAAAAACATGTCTGTCCCCATTGCGGGAAGACATTTACGGGGGAACCCTATGATAGCTCCTGGTGGGGATATACGAACATTTTCAATGTGACTGCTACTTACAAAATGGCACAGCTTTGGCTGTTAACCGGCAATTCATCCTATGCAGATAAAGCAATGGCCATATTAAGCGGATATGCCAGGTATTATAAAGGCTATGAAGTCCATGGGGATATTCCTTATAATGGCCCCGGCAAAATGATGGCACAAACTTTGGATGAAGGCAGACTATTACGAAGTTTGGCCATGACCTATGATTTACTGTCTGATTATATGGAGGAAGATACTAAGAAAATGCTTCGGGAGGAAATGTTTCTTCCTGCTGCAGATTTTTTAGTCGAGCATCGGAGTAATCAGCTTCATAATCATGAGGTGATCATTAATTCTGCTATTGCAGTAATTGGAGTTCTGTTTGATCGAAAGGATTATATCCGTGTGGGATTATATGAGAAGTATGGCCTCTTATATCAACTGGAACATGGGGTAAAGCAGAATAATATGTGGTTCGAAGGATCCTTTGGCTATCATTATTTTGCGCTTCTTAGCTTTATGGCCTATGAGAAATTTGCAATTCACACGGAATATAGCCTGATCCATCATCGCAATTATAAGGAAATGATGGAACTTATCTATAATTACTACGAGCCTGATTACAAGGTGCCCATGCTAAATGATACCAATTATGGTCATGTCTCGTATTTTACTGTGTTATATGAATTCGCTTATCGACAGATAGGAGGCGACAGGCTGGCATCTATCCTTGGAAGAATATATCAGGAGGAAAGCAGAGATAACCTGGAAGCTTTGCTTTATGGAGTAGATGAGCTTCCCGTAGCTTCCCTGGAACTAAAAAATTATCATGCACCTGTTGGCACAAGCGGTCATACGATTTTAAGGGGAACCAATGGAAGGTATCTGCTCTTTAAGCATGATGCCTTTGGTGGAGAACATGATCATTATGATCGCTTGGATCTCAGTTATCTGGCCTATGGAAAGGCAATTGCCAGGGATATAGGAACCACTGGGTATGGCGCTTTCTTGCATTATAACTACTATAAGAACACAGGAAGCCACAATACTGTCTGTATTGGAGAGGAGAACCAGGCGCCGGTAGACAGTATCCTGACAAGATATGAAGAGACCCCGGATTTTATATATGTAGAAGCTGAGGCTGATTGGACAAAGCCCTATGAAATGCTTGATTCTTATACCATTGTTCAATGGAGCGAAGAAGCCTATCGCCCGGTGAAGATGAAACGCATGGTTGCCTGGGGAGCGGATTATTTTGCGGAAGTAATGGTGGTTCAGGGAGCAAATCTAAAGGATCCTGTAGATTGGGTAATGCATTTTTCGGGGGAAGGTCTGAGTAGGGTGCAGGGGGAGACGGTTAAGGTCTTTTCAGAAAAGAAACCATACCGACACCTGCATTCTGTCAAAAAGCTTTCTGTATCCTGTGACAGCAAATCTGACAGGGATGGAAAGAAGCACTCTTATATGCTGCAGTATCAGGATGAGGACGTGCAAACAAGGATTTATGGTATGCTATGGGGGCAGGATATCTTTCTTGGGAAGGGACCGGATAATCCTCCCACGGGAGATATTAATTATGTGATAGAACGAAGTTACGGCGATAAGGTTGTATTTGCTCATGTGATTGAAAGCTATCAGAAGGATTCAGTGATTGAAGAGATTGGGTTCTCCCTGGATCAGAATGAGCTCGTAATCACAGTTGTGCAAAAGGATCAAGAAAGCAAGAAGATCTGCTTTGCTGATCTGGATATAGAGCATCGCGAAATAAGGTTACAGTAAAAACGGAGGTATAGAGAAGATGATCAATGATCGATGGGTTTTTTATCAGGATGTCAAGCCGGAGGAAACGGCAGCAGGTGTTACAAGAAGAGTCCTGGCCTATAGTAAAGACCTGATGTGTGTAGAGAATACATTTCAGGAGGGCGCAGTAGGCACCCTGCACCATCATCCGCATACACAGATCACCTACGTTGTAAGCGGAGAATTTGAATTTACCATTGCAAATGAGAAAAAAATCGTAAAGGCTGGGGATACCATGTTAAAGACAGATGGTGTGGAGCATGGCTGTGTCTGCTTGAAAGCTGGCGTTTTACTGGATATCTTCACACCAATGAGAGAAGATTTCGTGTGAAAGTGAGGCTGATCAAATGAAAGTATGTGCATTTCAACCCCAATACCCTTATGAAGCCAGGGATATGGAAAAGCTGCTTGCATGGTTCGAAGCCTCCCTGGATGCCTGCGACGATTCTCTGGATTTGATCCTACTCCCAGAAGCTTGTAATGCAATGAGCAAGTTCAATTCCTTAAAGGATTTTCAGGCAAGTGTGAAGAAGTATAGTAAAAGGCTGCTAGATAAGGTGCAGGAGACCGCCAGGAGATGTAAAGCCTTGGTGGCGATCAACTTATACATAGAAGAAAATGGTGTATATCGTAACACGACACAGGTATTTGACCGAAACGGTGATATGGTGGGAGAATATCTTAAGCAGCATCTTCCTGAAGCAGAAATGAAAGACAAACAGGTTAGCAACGACTATGCAAAGGAATATCGCTTACCTTATACCATTGATATTGATGGTGTCCGTTATGGATTTTTAACCTGCTATGACTGCTATTTCAACGAATATGTGCAGCAGCTTGCAAGAAGAAAGCCGGATGTACTGCTTGTCTGCTCGCTTCAGCGTGGGGAACGTATGGACATGCTTGAAACCCAGATGAAAAATGCAGCATTTGTCTGCAATGCCTATGCAGTGCGGTCATCTGTCAGTATGGGTGGACCCGACCATAACTATGGGGGGAACACAATGATCGTAGCTCCAAGCGGTGAAGTGTTAGCGACCATGGGGCAGAAGGTTGGTCAGCTGTGCTGTGAGATCGAGCCCAAGTACAAGCATACGCGTTCGGATTCCTTTGGACAGCCGGAGATAGGCAATGATCATTTTATCGAAAAGGGACGTACCCCCTGGGCATATCGGGCATGTGGACCAAGTGTAAGGCTGGGAGAAAAAGATCAACCCTATCCGCGCGTCTGCTCCCATCGTGGCTTTAATACAATTGCGCCTGAGAACACTATGCCTGCTTTTGGTGCTGCTATTGCCCTGGGAGCAGTGGAGATTGAGCTTGATGTATGGCCATCAAAAGACGGAGAGATTGTTGTATGCCATGATGATCGTGTTGACCGTACTTCAAACGGGCATGGTAAGATAGCTGATCTAAGCTGGGAGGAAATTCGTACATTTGATGTAGGTGCTAAGTTCTCCCAAGAATATTCGGGGGTAGGCTTTCCAACACTGGATGAAGTGCTGGCAAAATTCAGCAGGCAAGTGATCGTCAATCTTCATATCAAGTCCGCAGTAAATACGGAAGAATACGACCATGAAACCTTCAAGAAAATTATTGATACCATCTACAAATATGATATGCAGGAGCATGTCTACATCGCAGGGGAAGAAGATGTATTACGAACGGCATGCAAACTGGCTCCTGAGCTGCCCCGGGCTGCTTTGGATGGAAAGTTGGACTATCAATTAGTGAAACTGGCCATAAAATATAATTGCAAGAAGCTGCAGTTATTCAGGGGTT
>JAJUHH010000312.1 GCA_029267975.1 Clostridiales bacterium | reverse complement strand
GTTTTGCCTGACTGAGCCTTACCTTTTTATAAAAGCCCTTGGGATAGGTGATATACTCATTAGCCCTAAACTGTCCATATAAGTGTTCCGCTGCTTCGGGCATGATCAATTGTGGATCGTTAGAGGCTTTCATTCCATAAGATTTATTTGCTTCTGGTTTTGATATGACTGAGTCAGACGGGAATACCCCCTGTGTGTAAGCAAACAATAGCATTCCTGCTAAGGTGAGTAAAAATACCAGGCTCTTCAGAATCCGCCTTAACTCTCTTCTATACAGTGTCATGTCTGCCTCCTCCTTTCCCTGCTCTGTTCAGACAGAGCATATAAGCATCCTCCGCATTTGGGGCTACCTCTACTCCGATTGAGGGCTTATGATCAGGGGATAAAAAGCGTACCATGCTCTTTTTTCCATTTGATATCACTGCTGTTATCATGTAGGCTGATCGCATCCCGGCCACTTCTTTTTGTGTGACCTCTGCAGTGTAAACGCTGCCATCAGCAAGGTCACACAACTCAGACACCGTTCCTCTAAATAAGAGCTTCCCTTCGTCAAGAATGGCTATCTCCTCGCAAGTTGCCTCCACATCTCCGACAATATGTGTTGACAGGATGACTGTCTTGTTTTCTGCTACCTTACAAAGCAGATTTCGAAAGCGAACTCTTTCTTCCGGATCAAGTCCTGCAGTGGGCTCATCTACAATCAACACCTGAGGATCATGGAGCAAGGCTTGCGCAATTCCCAGCCTTTGTTTCATCCCCCCGGATAGAGCTCTTACTCTTTTTCCTGAATGATCTGCCAGATTAACCTGGGCCAGCAGGGTTGATATACGATCCTTCCGTTCCGACTGAGACATCCCAGATAAAACACCTAGATAATCAAGGGCCTGATATACAGTCATAGCACCATACATGTTAAAGTCCTGGGGGAGGTAACCAATGATTTTCCTTATCTCTGCTGCCCTTTCGATAGGTATACCACAGACTGTTACACTGCCCTCCTGTGGTTTTAACAGTGTCGCCATTGTTTTCATCAGGGTACTTTTCCCCGCGCCGTTTTTACCTAGCAGGCCAAACATACCGGGCTTAATGTTGAGGTTAATATTGCATAGGGCCTGCTTTTTGCCATAGAATTTACTCAGATTTGATATCTGAATATTGGGTGTCTGCATAAAAAATCACTCTCCTTAATTTTCATGTTCAAGGAGAGTGTAATGGGTATTTATAAACTTTTTATCTACAAAAGCAAACTTTTTCCTCATTCAATATAACAAAGCTTGCGGTAACCTTATTCCTCATTCAATATCTTAAAACTTGCAGTAACCTTACCTCCTGTGGCATTTTGGATAGATAATGAACCACTGTGTTTTTCGCACAATAAACGGCAAATATAAAGTCCTATGCCAAAATGCGTGGAATCGGCCAGGTCCTTATCAGTACGGAAATAGGGTTCTGTTGCCTTCTTCAGGGCCTCTGCTGTAAAACCTGGACCATCATCTGCAACAATAATACTAAGATAACCATCCTGAAGGACGCAGTTTACTGTGACTGCTGCTTGCGCATACCTAACTGCGTTGGAAATAAGATTTTCATAGGTTTGGAGCACCGCCGACGGATCAAGGTACAGTACGCCATCACCCTTACGATGAAACTCAATCCTTTTCTCTGACGCCAACAGTTCGGAAGTATTTTTAAGTTCATCACAAAGACTGTCAAAGCCGACTTCTTTCGGTGCCAGTTCAAGTTCATCTAATTTTTGCAGGGAAGACATGGTTGCTGTATACCCTTCCAGTCTTTTTAAATACACATCAATGGTAGATAAGGTGGAGATTACCTTATCATTGCTGACCTTACCCTGTGGGATATATTTTAGCAGATAGTCACAATAACCCCGAAGTACCGTTAAGGGAGTTCTCAGATCATGGGCAAAGGCTGCATTCAAACGTCTTCGCTCCTCCATCATCTGCCACATTTCACGGTTTGTTTCGAGCAGGGACTTACGCATAGTTTCAAAGGAGGACACAAGGCGGCCAAATTCATTGCGGCTATCATACTCAACCTTAAAGTCTAAATCGCCTGCTGCTATGCGCATAGATGCAAAATCCAGAATTGCCAGGGGTTTTTTGAGCTTACGCAGGTAAAATAAAACCCCCACGATAATAACACATACAAGGGAAGTAATAGGTACCACAAGAACAGCTAACAGTCCATATAGATCATACAGCAGAGAATCCCGGTCAGATAACCATTGACGGATATCCTGTGTGTAAAACAATAATCCTTCTTCTGCTGCCAGTTCTCCATCTGATATAAGATAGGCTTGTTTGGCTATCTCATCCCGATATAAATCCAGATAATATTGCTCAATATTATTCTGTAAATGACTGAAAAGCCCGGAGAGGGAGAGGGAAATCAAAAGAGCTGCTAGGATACAGACAGCTACATATATAACAAAGCTCCATTTTAATGATAAATCACGAAAGGGATGAAATTCTTTTACGCTTTTTCCTTCCATTTATACCCCACTCCCCATACTGTTTCAATGTGATCTCCTACCCCTGCTGATTTGAATTTTGACCGTATACGCTTTATATGCTCAGCAACCACTGCACAGTCGCCTTCGGCATCATATCCCCACAGACGTTCATAGATCCTTTCCTTATCAAACACCTGCCCCCGATATTCAGAGAGTAGTTCAATAATCTCAAACTCCTTTTTCGCAAGTGGTATCTCTTCCTCACCCTTATGTACCGTGTGGGCAGCGTAGTCAATCACCAAATCATCCTCAAATCTTATCCTGGTGTTGCCGCTGCGTCTGTTTTCCCGCCTCAGATGTGCCATAACGCGGGCACCAAGTTCATCGATGGAAAAGGGCTTGGTGACATAATCGTCTCCTCCGGCTATAAAGCCGGCGATTTTATCCATGTCCTCTATACGTGCTGTTAAAAAGATAATTGGGCAGCTAATAAACTCCCTTATGCGCCTGCATACTTCAAGCCCATCCATTTTTGGCATATTGATATCAAGCAGGATAATATTAGGCTCATGCCCTGCCTGCTTCAATGCTTCTTCCCCGTCCCTGGCTGTAAAGACAAGGTAATCATTTATTTCAAAGTAATCTTTTAATAAAGCCACTACTCCGGGTTCGTCATCGACGATGAGTATCTTATGCTGCATCCTTGCCACCTCCTTCGATAATGGCATGTTAGTTCTTAATTTTAAACTTTTTATAAACCTTCAAACCCTAAAAAAGCTCATCCAGGAGAATGTAGTAACGCAGTTTGTCCCAATTAGGCTCAATTCCCAGCTTTTCAAAGAGCAACGCTGCATAAGCCTGCTGATCTTGTCGGGTATATTGCTCATTAAGATTATGAAGCAGGCTGCGATAGCACAAAGCAATATCCTGCCATTTATCTGCGATACCGGTCTTACCCAGATCAATGAACCCGGATACTTTTCCATCTGCAAAAAATATATTGGGCAAGCAAAAATCTCCATGGGAGAATACCAGCTCCTCCTCTGGCTTATGTTTGATCAGCCATTCAAGCAGGTGATCCGGATCTTTGAAGCCATTTTCACCAAAGGTATCTATCTCCATATCATCCATATTCACAAGCTTATGTTCCACGCTGTATTTTGCCATCTGCAGTTTCTTCTCTAGCCTCCATGTGAAGGGACAGCTGCTGATGCCAACCTTCCATAGCATATGCAAGGCTTCTGCCAGCAAGGATATGAGTTGCTCCGGATCTTTCAAATATTGATTGGCACATGACATCTCTCCGGGGACCTTTGTCATTAAGAGATAGGTCTTCGTATCATCTTTTTCAAATCCCAAGACCTTAGGGACTGGCAGTTTGTTCTGCAGCCATTCCATAACCCGATGCTCATTCTCTGCTTCCTCACTGATTGCTTGTATCTTAAGAATTTTATCAGGAAACAGAACCACTGTAGATTCTGACATTCCAACATCGTCTATGGAATACTTCTCTTCCTGAATCAGGCTCTTGATTTTATCAGGTAAATCAAAC
>JAJUHH010000311.1 GCA_029267975.1 Clostridiales bacterium | reverse complement strand
CGATGCCCCAGTTTCTGGAGGATGCTGTTTAAAACCTACCAACCCCTGGAGATGACAGCGGCCTTCACAGAGATTCAAAAGGCCAGATTCTCCTTGTTCAATGATGCCATGATGGCCTCCGAGGACGACTATGGGACCTATGGCAGCAGCAGAGCCCTAAATGCAAAATCATACGCCGACAAATGGATTCGACAGGAGGAGCTGGATTTTCAGAAGGAGCTGTGCCTTTATGTATCCAATGGGGGGGAAGTAATCAACGATTGCAGTCTGAATGACGCCCTGGCTGCCATAGAAAGCTTAAGAAAAATGAGAGTATCCTATCTTCATTGCAATTACGATGAGAAGGTTTTAAATAAATGGAAGGCACAGCAGATCACTTCCCTAAGTGCCCCGTGGAAGGAGAAATCTGCCTATGAATATATTGCAGCTCACCTGGGCTACCGTTTTACCCTTGAGGATGCTAATCTGTCGGTACTGCCTGATAAGAGTGGTAATTTAAGGGCATCCGTAAAGATCGCCAATCTGGGCTTTGCTCCTTGTTATCATAAATTTGAGGTTAAATTTGTAGTTCGCACTGCCTCCTACGAGGAGCTGCATGAATACGGAGTGGATACGGATACCCGCTGGTGGATGCCGGGGGAAAGGCATGAGGCGGAGGCTGTGATTCAAAGTCAGGAATTAAAGCATAATAACTATGTTCTATGCCTTAGAATATACGATCCCAGATCCGCAAAGCCCATCGTCATTGCAAATACCTTTTCATCAGCCGACCATATGGGCTTGTACAGTCTGGGGAATTTTACTTTGTAAAGGAAGGATTATGGAGAACTCATTACTAAGCGTTGTTATCATAGCAAAAAAGAATACATCACTTAGCATGCGGCATGCCCTGGACAGCATATGCAGGCAATTGTATTCCCCCATAGAACTGTTGGTAGTGGATGCCAATGAGCCCAATAGCCTGTATAGCCTTGGATTGCAGGAGGACATGGGAGATTATCCTATGGTTGAGTATAGAAGGATGGATCATCAACTATCCGTAGCCGAGCTTCGCAACCTGGCTCTATCTTATGTGAAAGGCGACTATGTTGCATATATGAGCTGCAACGATGTATGGGATACGACGAAGGCCCTCCTGCAAATGGAGCAGCTGCGGCTGGATGCGGAAGCGGCTGCTTCCTGCAGTAATGGTGTATTGCTTGATAAAAGAAAAGCCCATGTGGAAGAGGAAGCCCTCATGGAGACAGCAAGCTATGACAGCTCCAAATGGGTGCTGTATAATCCGGCGAAAATGTCAGCGCAGGTAATATACCGCAGAGCTGCGATCCAGGAAGCAGGCGGCTTTGATGGGCAATTCGTAAATTTCTGTGATGGGGATATGCTTCTTCGACTCAGTAAAAGGGGCAAGGTACTCCTTCTACCGGTATCCTTATGTGAATGCAGTATCCCTCCGGAGGAGGATAACTATGACCGGAATACCCTCATAGACCATCAAAGGCTTCTGGATAAGCATTTGGAATACTTTCTTGCTGACAGGCATATGACCCAGATGTTTTATAAGCGTATGATGCATCTGGCAAGAGTGAACTATATGTGGCTGAATTTCATGGCCTACAGCTTCCTGTATTTTATTAAGGCACCAGGCCGCACGACTTTCTCGGCGCTGAAGGAAAGCGGCCGGATGCTGCGCTATCTGTTCAAATGGCTGCACCTGATGATCTCCATGCTTTTGGAAGTCTGTCGTAGGAGCAGGGACATTCGGTTGATGAAGCAAGGGAAGCTAATCAAAATCAAGGCGCTTATGCCTGTGACTGACATCCTCCATACAGAGAGAAAACCACTGATGTTCTCATCCGCCCGCCATTATAATGGGCAAAAGCCTCTGGATTATGCTCTGAACCGAAGGCTAAAAAGTATTGTGATCCCGGAACATGTCACAGTGATAAAGGAGAACATGTTTTACGGCTGTGATCAGCTTATCTCCGTAGAGATACCAAATACCGTGATAGAAATCCAGGCGCATGCCTTTCACAGGTGCAGGAATCTGCGATATGTATCCATTCAGGAAGGCAGCCGGCTGGAGAAGATCGGAGCCTATGCCTTCGCAGGCTGCTCTGCTCTTGAGACCCTAAGTCTGCCCTCCGGTCTGGGACAGATTGCCAGAAATGCTTTTTTTGAATGCAGCTCTTTAAAACAACTTCTCTTTACTTACCAGCAGCGGGGAGAGGAGAAGATCAGCAGTGTCTTTCCATCCTCCATGCTCAAGCTTACCCGTTATAGCTTTGCAGGCTGTGTAAGCCTGCAACAGGTAGAATTTGAAAGCAGCAGTATGCTGGAGACCATAGAAGAGGGTGCCTTCCTGGGCTGCAATATGCTAAAGAAATCTGTCCTGCCGGGAAAGGTAACAGCCTTGGGCAGCTATGCCTTTGCTCATTGTAAGAAGCTTGAGACAATCGCATTTGTGCAGATCGATGCACTTATGAATATCGGAAGATGTGCATTCATGAACTGCCAATCCCTGTCATACTTTAAACTTCCTGACCAATTGGAGCACATTTATGAACGTACTTTTTATGGCTGCTCCGGTATACGAGTGATCAAGATTCCAAAGAAGGTACTTTCTATCAGCCATCAGGCATTTGCCAAATGTACACTGCTTCAAAAGGCAGTCATTATGAACGGTGATGCAACCATTGCTTCCACAGCCTTTGATAAGCATACAGAGCTGCGTATCTTAGGGGCAGCAGAGAAGGAAGCATCATCCTAAGAATAAAAGGAACAAGCCATGGGAAGAGACGAAAAGAAAAACTATATCTACAATGTGTTATACCGACTATCAATCTGTATTCTGCCCTTGGTGGTCACCCCCTATGTGGCACGTGTATTGGGGGCGGAGCAGGTGGGCTTATACTCATTTTCCAGTACGGTTGCCTGCTACTTTATTATGTTCGGCAAGCTGGGGCTGGATAACTACGGAAACAGAAGCATCGCTGCCTGCAGAGAGGATATTAAGAAGCGCAGCAGGGTATTTTGGGGTATCTACATTGTACAGATGATAACCGCCCTGCTCTCAATCCTGATCTTCCTTCTCCTTACCCTTACTGTCTTCCGGCAAGATGCCAGAGTATACTGGATGCAGCTGATCTATGTAGGCTCTGCACTTTTTGATATCAGCTGGTTCTTCTATGGGATGGAAAGATTCCGGATCACTACCATACGCAGCCTGATTGCAAGAGCTTTTATCATCCTGCTTGTATATGTTTTTGTGCATACAAAAAAGGATCTGTGGATCTATACCTGTGTGATGTCTTCCTGCTTTATGCTGGAGCAGCTTCAGCTCTTGCCATTTCTATTCCGGCAGATCACAAAAGTGGCACTGAAGAAGGAAGACATTACCTGTCATATCCTGCCCAATTTGAAGCTCTTCCTTCCCTTACTTGCGCTCAGTATCTATAACTGGCTGGATAAGATCATGCTGGGAGTCATGGTGAAGAGTACGGCAGTGGTCGCATTTTATGTGTATGCAGAAAATATCATCAATCTGCCGAAGGGAATATTATCAGCCTTGGATACGGTGATGCTCCCAAGGATCTCATATCTTGTGACCAATCATCGTGTAGAGGAAGCACTACAGAAGATGCGATCCTCCATCCGCTTTAACAGCTTTCTCTGCTGCGCCCTGTGCTTTGGGATAGCAGGCGTGGCTCCAAGCTTTATCCCTTGGTTTTTCGGGGAGGAATACAGGCCAGCGATTCTGCTGACCATGGAGCTGTCAATGGTCATGCTTCCCATGTGTCTTGTCAATGTTGTACAGACACAGTATCTGATTCCCTTTCATAGGGAGCAGATCTATATCAGGTCGGTAACTTTGGGCGCTGTCATAAATGTGATCTTAAATCTGCTGCTGATCCCTCCTTATGGTGCCTCCGGTGCTGTGATTGGGACCTTTGGAGCAGAGCTAGTCGCCTGTGGCTATCAGCTGTTTTATATCCGGCATATTTATAGTGTTCGCATGCTGTTTAAAATGCTG
>JAJUHH010000310.1 GCA_029267975.1 Clostridiales bacterium | reverse complement strand
GCAGCTATGGTCCGGCTTGGCTGGACACTCTAAGTTATAAAAGAAGGAAAGAGCAACAGTGCACGATAGGATGCATGTTATTCTTTCCTTCTTCTTTCATTTACCTAATGCAAAAGCTCTTGTGATCAGAATTCCCTTCAATTGCTTTGCTGCAGTTCGATTATATATTTAGCGAAACCACCGGAAGTTCCTTCTTATTATCCCAGATACTTCTTCAGTGTCGCTCTGACAGCACCCGGTCCTGCAATCAGTTCCAGGAACATAGCTTCCACCTTTTCCCCAAGTCCTACTTCATAGAGATTAACCGCAAATATTTTTGCATTTGAGAGGATGGGCTTTAATACGTCCTTGGCCAGGGACTGATCTCCCAGATGAATGCCCTTAAGCTGCTCCTGAAGCTCTGCAAGCAGCGGATCCGGGCTTGGTGTAAAGGCATTTCCCTGATCGTCTATTCCCATCAGGTATCTGCACCAGCCAGCCAGAGTCAGTGGAATGAGGGTTAGGTCTGTAACCTTAAGGTCCTCCCTTGCCACATATGCCTTAATGGTTTCCCCAAAACGAATGGGAAGCTTCTGGGAAGTATCCGTTGCAATACGCTGGGGCGCATCCGGCATGAAGGGGTTAGGAAGTCGAAGCTCCAGCACCGAGCGGATGAAGTCCTGAGGATCCAGTACCCCGGGATTAACCACTACCGGCATTCCTTCCACATATCCAATCTTATTGACCAGCTTTACAAGCTCCTCATCACGCATCTCCTCCCAGATTGTCTGGTAGGATAAGAGGCATCCAAAGATTGCAAGCGCAGTATGAAGGGGGTTAAGGCAGGTACAAACCTTCATCTTCTCCACCTTATCTACTGTCTCGCGGTCAGTAAACAGGATGCCGGCCTTCTCCAAGGGAGGTCTTCCATTGGGGAAGAGATCTTCAATTACCAGATATTCTGTCTCTTCTGCATTCACAAAGGAAGCGGTATAGGTGTTCTTAGCGGTGATAATCAGATCGGTATCCTCATAGCCATCCTTATCAAGTATCTGCTTCACCTTATCATCAGGTCTTGGAGTTATCTTATCAATCATACTCCAGGGGAAGGAAACCTTCTTGGGATCAGTCAGGTAGCTTAAGAAGCCTTCCTCAACAAAGCCCTTCTGCACCCAGCTCTTTCCGTAGGCTTCCACTGCCGCATACAACTTATCACCATTATGGGAGCAGTTATCCATGCTCACCATAGCGATGGGAGCAGCTCCCGCCTGATATCTTGCATAAAGAAGTGCGGTAACCTTACCCATGATATGATTGGGTTGCTCAGGTCCCTTAGCAAAATCTCCTTCCACGACTCCAAGGTAATCTCCCTTTGAATCAACCAGGCTGTAACCCTTTTCTGTAATGGTGAAGCTGGCCATCTGCAGGGAGGGATTTGAAAAGATCTCCTTTAGTCTATTCCAATCTCCAGCCTCAGCGCTATCTGCTACCAGGGATTCTACCACACTGCCGATTACCTTTTTCTCAATACTGCCACTTGCTTTCAGCACGACCAGCAGACTCAGATCGTCAAAGGGCTTATAAGCTTTCTCGATAATCTCATAATCAAAGCCTTCTGCAACAATTACACCCTTGTCATAGCTGCCGCTGTTTAATAGTCTCTGAAGTGCTGCTGCCGGAAAACCGCGAAAGATATTACCTGCACCGAAGTGGATCCAGGCAGGCAGCGCCTTGGTAGCTTTGCGAACCTCTTCCCTGTTATATTCCGGTAATTCATATCCTTTTGTTTCCCAAGTCTTGTTATACTCTCTTAGTTTCATATTCATCCTCCATGTTGCCGACACCCAAATGATACTCCTTTGCTTATCAATCCTGGGTGCACCACATTTTATTTTAATTATCCTTATAGGTATATTAGGATAATATTGCGGTTTCTTTTACCCTTAAGACTTTACTGAAGGGTTTCTTGCCTGTCAGCTGAATACTTCTGCGATCCGGCTGGCTGCTGCCGATAAATACTTCATATTCCGCCTCATGCAGTACAAGCTGCCCCTGATTGTCATATAAGCCAAAAGCCTCCGGGCTTAAGGATAGCTCTACTCTCCTTTGCTCTCCCGCAGCAAGGCGAACCTTTTTCAGGGCTTTTAACTGATGGTTGGGCGCATCTGCAACCTTTACCTTTACATATACCTGGATTGTCTCTGCACTGTCATATGCTCCGGTATTCTTTATATCAACACTGCAGGTTACTGTCTGCCCAGGCTGAACCTCGTCTGCATCAATAGCAAAGTTGCTTAATTCAAAATCGGTATAGGATAATCCATAACCAAAGGGATATAAGGCTTCTCCCGTCATATAACGGTAGGTCCGTCCCTTCATGTTATAATCCGTAAATGCAGGAAGCTCTTCACTGCTGCGATAGAAGGTAACCGGCAGCTTCCCTTCCGGCGAAAACTCGCCAAACAGCAGCTCTGCAATCGCACGACCGCCCTGTGCTCCGGGATACCAGCCCTGAATAATTGCAGGAATGTTCTCATCTGCCCAGGATATGCTCAAAGCACTGCCGGATAAGAGAACAAGTACCACCGGCTTGCGGCTTTCCTTCAATACCTTTAAGATCTCCTCCTGAATTCCCGGTAAGGCAAGATTAGGCTTATCACCGCTGGCAAATTCATTGCCCTGATCTCCTTCTTCCCCTTCCAGACCCGGATCCAGACCAAAGCAAGCAATCACAACATCACTCATATCACATACTGCACGGGCCTCTGCCACACGGTCATTCTTTTCTCCAAGCCCCTGTATACGGTCTTTAAATAAATGACAGCCCTCAGAGTAGAATACCCTGGTATCCTCACCAAGATATTCTTTGATTCCCTCAAGCACAGTAATATATTCGGATGCTGTTCCTTCATAATTACCAACCAGGGCCTTACGGTTATTCGCATTGGGACCGATCACACCGACCGTCTTTAACTCTTTCTTATTAAGCGGAAGCAGATTATTCTCATTCTTTAGTAATACAAGAGATCTTCTGGAAGCCTGACGATTTAACTCCTGATGCGCTTTACAATCCACCACTTCATAACCAATGCTGTTAAAGGGAACCTTTGCCTGATCATCGAAAAGTCCCAGTTTCATACGGGTGGTAACCAGTCTGGTCACCGCCTGATCAATGGTCTCTTCCTTCACCAGTCCGTCTCTCACCGCATAAAGGAGATTAGCGAACAGATTGCCGCAATTCAGATCACAACCGTTGTTCATGGCCAGGGCAACCGATTCCACCGGAGTGGAGGTTACCATATGTCCTTCATGGAAATCCTTAATCGCCCAACAGTCTGAGGTTACATGGCCCTCAAAGCCCCATTGATCTCTTAAAATATCCTTTAACAAAGTCTTACTGCCACAGCAGGGCTCGCCGTTGGTTCTGTTGTAAGCTCCCATTACAGCTTCTACCTTGCCTTCCTGTACGCAGGCCTTAAAAGCAGGCAGGTAGGTCTCATAAAGATCCTGTATGGATACCTCTGCATTAAAGCTGTGTCTTATATCCTCCGGTCCGGAATGTACGGCAAAATGCTTTGCACAGGCTGCTGCCTTCATGTACTTTTCATCATGTCCCTGAATCCCCTTAACGAAGCGAACTCCCAGTCTTGCACTTAAATAGGGATCCTCCCCGTAGGTCTCATGACCTCTGCCCCATCTGGGATCGCGAAAGATATTCACATTAGGTGACCAGAAGGTTAAACCCTTGTAAATGTCCGTATCATTATATTTCTGCTGCATATTAAACTTGGCTCTGCCCTCTGTAGAGATAGTATCTGCTACCTCCTCAAGCAAATCCTCATCGAAGGTTGCTGCCAGGCCAATCGCCTGGGGAAATACCGTTGCAACACCGGCACGGGCCACACCATGCAAGGCCTCGTTCCACCAATTATACGCCTTCACACCCAATCTTTCGATGGCCGGTGCCGTATAAAGGGTCTGAAATACCTTTTCTTCCAGTGTCATTCTGGAAACCAGGTCCCTTGCCCTCTCCTCAAAACTTAAACTTTCATCTAAAT
>JAJUHH010000309.1 GCA_029267975.1 Clostridiales bacterium | reverse complement strand
GCCTTAAGTCGTGAGGAGCGCAAGGACTATAAAGCCAGGATGAAAAAAAAACAGCGCAGATGGATGATTCTATGCATGGTTCTTAACTTCGGAATTCTTGCGGTGATCAAATATGCAGATTTTACCATAAGTAATCTTAATGGATTGCTGAAATTATTCCATGCGCAGGAGCTGCCACTCATTGGATTTGTCCTGCCCTTAGGTATCTCCTTTTATACCTTTCAGACCATGGGTTATCTCATTGATGTATACCGGGAGAAATATCCCTATGAGAAGAATTTAGGCAAGCTGGCACTCTTTATATCCTTCTTCCCCCAATTGATTCAAGGACCCATTAGCCGCTTTGATGATCTCAGTGAAACACTGTTCTCAGAGCATAAGCCGGAGCTAAAGAACATTTCCTTCGGACTTCAGAGAATTCTGTGGGGATATTTTAAGAAGCTGGTTATTGCGGACAGGCTTTTAATTGCAGTGAATACGATTGTAAAAAATCCTGATCAGTATCAGGGGGCTTATGTTCTGGCAGGTATGTTTTTCTATGCCATCACCCTATATGCGGATTTTACAGGCGGAATTGACATAACCATCGGCGTTGCAGAGGTAATGGGTATTCGGGTGCAGGAGAACTTTATCCGGCCGTATTTCTCAAAGTCCATCGCGGAATATTGGAGAAGATGGCATATCTCCTTAAGCCTCTGGTTTCGTGAGTACATGTTCTATCCAATCTCCGTCAGCAAGTCCATACTGGACCTGTCCCGCAGCTGTAAGAAGCATGTGGGAGACTGGTTGGGAAGAAGAGTGGCGATCTATCTTGCCTCCATCATCGTATGGTTCACCACAGGGATCTGGCATGGAGCAGCCTGGAACTTTGTGGTTTGGGGACTGCTCAATTGCCTGGTAATTCTGGTCTCCCAGGAATGTATTCCCCTTTATGAGAAGTTCCATGCGAGATTTCATGTGAAGCATACCTTCTGCTATCGATTATTTGAAGTAGGCAGAACCTTCTGGTTAATGAGCTTTCTGCGTACCTTTGACTGCTACCGTGATGTGGGCACTACAGTGCGGATGTATGGAAGCATCTTTACAAAGCTTAATATCAGCGAGCTTTTTAGCGGCGGACTGATGCAGTTGGGAATGACAGTGGCAGATTACATTATACTGACCATAGCTGTGGTGCTGCTTCTTGCAGCGAGTCTGCTGGGACGCAGCGGAAGTGTCAGGGAGAAGCTTGCCAGAAAGCCCTTGGCCCTGCGTTACGCTTCCTATTTTATGCTGCTGCTGGCAATACTGATTTTTGGGGCATACGGTGTGGGCTACGATGCAAGCCAGTTCATCTATAGTCAGTTCTAAAGAAGAGCTATATCGGGCTGTATCAGAAGCGAAAGCTGGTAAGTTGTGAATACATCGCATTGCTTTTATGCATATGAAGTAAATTATTGTAGAAAGGCTAGGGAATGATAAAGAAGATCTTAATCAATACAGGCGCTGTGCTTTTGGCTGTTCTTGTGCTCTTGTTTTTACAGGCCTTATTCAAACCCAAATATATGTCCTCCATTCATGAAGGGAATCTGGTGGAGGAATATTATAAGGATGAGAAGGTACATGATGTCATATTTGTGGGGGACTGCGAGGTCTTCTCCAATGTATCCCCGGTAAAACTATGGGAGGATTACGGTATTAGCAGTTACATTCGGGGCAGTGCCCAGCAATTGATATGGCAGAGCTATTATTTGCTGGAGGAGACCTTAAAATACGAGAAGCCCAAGGTGGTAGTATATAATGTTCTCGCCATGAAATATAACGAACCTCAGAAGGAGGCTTATAACCGGCTCACCCTGGATGGAATGCGCCTGTCAGGGACGAAAATCGCTGCGATCAAGGCATCCATAATGCCGGATGAGTCACTGATTACTTACATTTTCCCCTTCCTCAGGTATCATTCCAGATGGAGTGAGCTGACGATGGAGGATTTCAAATATGTGTTTCATAAGGATAAGCTGTCCCACAATGGTTATCTGATGCGGGTGGATGTTAAACCTGTGGGGGTGATCCCCAAGGGCAAGAAGCTGGCCAACTATCAATTTGGAGACAATGCCTATGCATACCTGGATAAAATGACCAAGCTGTGCAAGGAGAATGGGATCAGCCTTCTTCTCATGAAGTCCCCCAGTGTCTATCCCTATTGGTATGAGGAATGGGATCAGCAAATGGTTGATTATGCAAAGAAAAATGATCTGACCTATATTAATTTCCTGCCGCTGGCAGAGACCATGGGAATTGACTATAGCCAGGATACCTTTGACGGAGGACTGCACCTGAACCTGTCCGGGGCAGAGAAGTTCACGAATTACCTGGGGGATATATTGAGCAAGGAATATGAGCTGACTGACCACAGGGGTGAGGAGAAGTTTGAGAAGCTGTGGCAGGAAAAGGTTGAGTTCTATAATGCAATGAGGGAGGATCAGCTGCGGGAACTCAGGGAATATGGATATTTAAAAAGCTATGGTGCTGTTGCACAGGAAGTTGGCAGTGAAGAATAAGCTGGCGACGCAGAAATGGAGGCTAAAATGAGAAAATTATTAATTTTATTAAGTATGTTACTTGTGTCATTAACGGCTTGCGCCGGGTCGGACAATACGGCAAATGGCGAGACAGGCTTAAGTAAACCCACAGGCAGCGGGAATGCCCCAACGGAGCAGGCTGCAGTGGAAGGCTTTGCCTATGAGCATCAGGGAGTGACCATCCCCATGAACGTGGATGCAGCACCGATTGTGGAAGAGCTTGGTGAGCCGGCAGATTATTTTGAAGCAGCAAGCTGCGCCTTTCAGGGACTGGATAAGATATTTTATTATAACGGCTTTGAACTTGGAACCTATCCTCAGGGAGAGAAGGATTATGTATCCTATGTAAATCTTTTGGATGATACGGTTACAACAGAGAAGGGAATCTATCTGGGATCAACGCTGGAGGATATGAAAGAAGCCTATGGGGAGGATTACACGAGTGAAGGCAACGCCTATATCTACCGTAAGGGAGAGACCAAACTGACCTTTATCGTAGAAAATAACGTGGTGACCCAGATTACCTATGCAGCTGTAGTGGAAGGGTTAAATAACTAAATTTGAAGTTAAGTACTTTTGAGCTGGAAACCTATAGGAATGAAATTGTAAGATCGAGGGGATATTGCATTATATTAGAAAAGATTCTGAATAATAAAGTGAAGCAGGAAGGAAAGGATAGCAGGAAGGTTATTCTTTCCTTTTATTGTTAGTATCAAACCTTCCTATACAGTTTATGTTTCCTCAGGCTTTTTCTGTCAGAATAGAAAAATTATGATTGGATAAGCTAATATCGTTAAATACCGTATTGATTGCAAAAGATAATATTATAGATGATGAAAGGAGGAGCAGAATGAAGATTGGCAATACAATGGCTCCTCATGAGGCGCTGGAGCTTCATGAGTTGTTAACTTTTAAGAATGTCTGTGCAGCAAAGTCAGCATCCATGGCTGCCCTGGTAAAGGATGATGAATTAAAGAGTATTCTGCAGCAGGACTGTACAAGCGCCAAGGAGCATATTAAGGAATTGAATGAGTTGATGGTCGGAGCCAGTACGGCATTTCAGCCATCGTCTAAGGCGACGGTAGGTATTGACACACATGCCAGCGGTCTCAATTTTGACCATGTCAAGGATTGATAATTCGAATAAAAGTAAGTCATTCATAAAAGAGTAGTCATTCATAAAAGAGAGTTCATTAAAAAAAGAGTAGTCATCGATAAAAGATAGTCAATTATAAAAAAGTAATTGATAAATGAGAGTGATGGAAGAATATAGGTCGGGCGTTGTCAATTGAGGACGAAAGACAATGGCGACAATAGAAATGAGGTGAGAAAGGATGGCAGGTATTATACAAAATATATCCGGAATGGGAGATATGACGGAGCAGGTGATTGCAACTGATCTATTGATCACGACCAAGAATGCGATCAAAAATTATGCTGCAGCCATATCAGAGATGAACTCTCCCCAGGTAACGCAGACCCTGAGG
>JAJUHH010000308.1 GCA_029267975.1 Clostridiales bacterium | reverse complement strand
AGGAGTTATATTGTTTTATTAAAAGAAATATCCCGTATTTATGCGGGTTGTGGCGTTTCGCAAACGCTTAATTGTATTACAAGGAAAAAGGAAGGACTGGATAGCATGCAAACCAGAAGGCATGTTGTTCTGTACTTCCTTTTTTCTTGCATTATGTAATGGTTCATTTTTAACTATGGACAAGATGATGTACTCCTATGTCTGGATTAGCTTCATCCTTGAAGATCCTTGTAGCACCAGAACCAATCCATACAATTTAATCCCAGTTTCGATGGTTCATTCAGCCGCTCTGCCAGTTGGTTGTAAGATTGAGCCGGAGGAACCATGGCAGGACTGCCAGGCTGCCAGTTGGCGGGGGTAACCACCTTATACTGATCCGTGGTTTGAAGTGCGGTCAAAAGGCGCAGTATTTCATAAATGTTTCTGCCATTGGTCAAAGGATAGATTAAGATGGCACGGATAGTCTGCTCGGGATCAATAAAGAATACATTACGGACGGTTTCCTGCTTACTGACGTCCGGAGCAATCATGCCATAAAGCTCAGCTACCTCTGCCATACGGTCTGCAATCACAGGAAAGGGAATCTGAACACCGGTTAATTGATAAATCTGATATACCCATGCAAGGTGTGAGGGATTACTGTCGATACTTAATCCGATCAGCTTCGCATTCAACGCTTCAAATTGATCATTGGCTTGTGCGAAGGCCACAAACTCTGTTGTACATACTGGTGTGTAGTCACCTGGGTGGGAGAAGAGAATTACCCAGTGACCTCGGTAATCGGACAGCTTGATCGGCCCGAAGGTTGTCATTGCTGTAAAATCAGGAGCTTTCATACCGATACTGACTTTCATGATTTTCACCTGAATCATATTTGTTCTATTATATGCGTAGAGTAGCAGTTAAACAACCAAAGGACCCTATGGTTTGGCTAACAGAAGTTGCGGCAATCTCTGATCGTCCTTGCAGTTTTGCTATAAAAAGTTATAATAAGAATAATTACTAACCATGGTCATTGCATCAGAATGGTAATGAATTCCATATACTTTCGTAAATAAAGCAAAACATCGCCGGTGGCTTTGAACTTCTGGCGGAAAGGAAGTCGTGTATGATTTATTATTTTTCAGGGACAGGAAATTCACAATGGGTTGCGATGCAGCTTGCTTCCAAAACGAATGATATAGCAGTTAATATTATAGAGTGCTCCGTGCCCCAATCAATGAAAGATCAAACCATCGGTATTGTATTTCCCATTTATGCCTGGGGAGCCCCGGAGCCGGTATTAGAGTTTGTGAAAAAGCTGGCAGGCGAGCCTGCATTTACTTATGGAGTGTGTACCTGTGGAGCTGATGCAGGGAAAGCCATGGACAAATTAAATGACATATTCCCCTTAAACAGCAAGTATTCTATTGTCATGCCCAGTAATTATATTATGGGAGAGGATGTGGAGAGTGAGGAGATCATAGCCTCTAAGATTGCCAAAGCAAAAGAAAGGCTTGAAGTGATAGCAATGCAGATACTTCAAATGCAATCTGTCAATGAGGTCAATAAGGGGAGCTTACCTTGGATCAAGTCCAACCTGGCCAACTATGGCTTTAATCGATTTGCTCGAAGCACAAAGCCTTTTTCAGTAACAGACAAGTGTACCACCTGCGGTCTGTGTGCCAGGAATTGTCCTGCCAATACCATAAAGATGGTCGACGGAAAACCTCAATGGAGCGAAAAATGTTATCAGTGTACAGCCTGTATTAACCGCTGTCCGGTAAAAGCGATTGAATATGGAAAAGCAACCACTACCAGAGGCAGGTATCAGTTTAGTCATTCCAAATATTAATTAGGAAACATAAGCATAGGCAATGTAGGCGAAATAATCAATTAAGAATAGTTATATGTAAGCTTGACAGACAAAATATACGGGGCTGAAGCATTCGGTAATGATACCTTATATAATGCTTCAGCCCTCGGTTGTTAATGCTTCTATATTACCCGTATCTGATTGGGATCACATAATCGTGGTACCGCTCAGGCCCTGCAGGCATTGGCGGGCATTGTCCAGATGACCGATGATAGCCTTACGGCCTTCCTTTTTGGTGACGAAATTAATGCTTGCTTCAATCTTCGGCAGCATAGAAGTGCTGGGGAAGTGTCCCGCTTCCATATATTTTCTTGCGTCCTCTACGCTTAAGTGATCCAGAGACTCTTCCTGCTCCGTTTGGAAGTTTAAGGCTACCTTTTTTACTCCGGTTAAGAACAGCAATAGGTCAGCATCCAGCATGTCGGCCAGTTTTTCACTGGTCAGGTCCTTTTCGATAACCGCACTGGCACCCTTTAGCACGGTACCCTGCTCCAATACAGGAATTCCGCCTCCGCCACAGGCGATAACAAGCTGATCTGCCTCCACAAGTGCCTTGATGGCATCGATCTCGTAAATATCAATAGGCTTAGGGGTAGAAACAATACGCTGATAACCACCCTTTACTTCCTTAATATGATTACCCTTTTTCAGTTCGGCGTCTGCTTCAGCCTTTGTCATAACACGGCCAATGGTTTTGGTCGGGTTCTGGAAGGCTGGATCAAAGGGATCAACACGAACCTGGGTGATGATGGTAGACACAGGCTTGAAGATACCTCTTTCCAGCAAAACTGTTCGTATTGCATTTTGCAGATCGTATCCGATATAACCCTGGCTTAATGCTCCACAGACAGACATGGGAGCCGAGGTATAGGTGTTATTCAGTCGGCTGAACTCTGTCATGGCCTGATGCAGCATACCGATCTGAGGGCCGTTGCTGTGGGTGATCACAAGCCGATATTTATCTTCAACCAAATCGGCAATGGCATATGCCGCATGGATGATGGATTTCTTCTGTTCTGGAAAGCTTGTTCCGAATGCATTTCTTCCTAAGGCAACTACAACAGTTTTTTTCTTCATACATATCCCCATTTCATTTATTCGTTATGATAATTGTGAATACACCTATAACCTGTAAGATAGAATTAATCATAATATATCACAGAAGGTCTTTCCATGTCAAAAGCCTAATTGCAGAAAGAATACGAAAGAAAAGAAATGAAAGAAAAGAAATGAAAGAAAAGACATGCAAGTAAAGACATGCAAGTAAAGACATAAAAGAAATGACTTGAAAGAAAAGATAAGGCTGATGCATGATATCAGTAACATAACACTGATATTGCAACAGCCTTATTTTCTTAAAATAACAAGTAATTACATGATTTTAAATACAAGAGGCTTTATGGATGCAGCTTCCGCAGAAGGAAAGGGTTCTGCCTCCTTTGCAGGTTCTGCCTCCTTCACAGGCTCTGCCTCCTGCTCCCCTGCTTCCTTCTTAAGGTATTTCTCAGACTCCTCCATAAACTTATTCATAATATTATTCATGCTGCCTGAGATTTTATCAATATTCATATTGTAATCAGCCATACTGCTGTATTTATCTTCTAAGCCTGACAAGCTAACGCGGAACTCGGAAGCCTTACTAAAGAACTCACGGATCATCCGGTTATATTCTGCCTGACGCTCCTCAATCGCCGCACGCATTTTCACGCTGTTTTCATTTACAAAGCGATAGTATTCCTTTAACTGCTCATGCATGCTTTCAATGGCTTCATTACGCATCTTTGACATCTCATAATATGCACGGTAGGATATTTCGGAAGCCTGATTGAGGTTATCCTGATATTTCTTTTCTGCATCTTTGATGTGGTCCAACTCCTCAGCAGCGGCTCTGGCAGATGTCAGCTCTTCTTCCAGGGTTGCGATTGTATGTTGTGCCAGCTCCAATTCCTTAGCCTTCCCCTGGGCTGCCTTTAATTCACTTACAGTAGTGGTCAGGGCTTCCCTGGTACTTGCCAGCTCTTTCTTCAGCTCTTCGTATTCGCTAGTGGCAACGGTTAAGTCACTGCTTGCGGCAATTAATTCTTCATTCTGCAGTTGCAGCTGAGCCAACTGTTCCTTTAATTGATCATTCTGAAGCTTTAAGGCTTCGCTATCTGTTGTGAGTTCTGTGATCTGTGAGAGCAATCTGTTCTTTTCT
>JAJUHH010000307.1 GCA_029267975.1 Clostridiales bacterium | reverse complement strand
TTGATTGCCTTCCTCTGATACATCGATCACAATCACCCTTTTTAAAACTCCTACCTGAGGGGCAGCTAAGCCCACTCCGCCGGCATCGTACATGGTATCTAACATATCCTGAATAAGGACCAGAAGTTTGCTGTCGATATCCTTCACTTCCTTGCTGACCTTGATTAATACTTTATCTCCAATCTCTCTGATGTTTCTGATTGCCATAATTATCATCCTTCCTATCGTAATGAACAATACAATATAATATCATACCTTCTTAAGTATTAGCAACTAATAACTACTCATAGGGTCAAAATCAAACTGCAGGCTGCAGCCGGTGAACTGCTCGGAATAAGCAAAAAAACCTTCCAGATAATTCTTGATCTCCACCAGAGCAGCATAATCCTGATGCTTGATATAGATCACTCTGCGGTAAATATCATTGGCTTTTGTAATTGCCGCAGGTGCCGGTCCGATGGTTTGGGCGTTCAGCATGAGTTCCTGAATATAATGCCTGAGTGCTTCCCCCAGATGTATTGATGCTGCTTCTGCCCTCTCTTCCTGCTTGGAGGTGATCAAAAGCAGCAGCATATGGGACACCGGCGGATATTGCATCAGTCTTCTGTATAAAAGCTCCTGTTCAAAGAAGCTTTCGTAGTCTCCCTCAGCTGCCGTGGTAATACTATAATGTTCAGGATGATAAGTTTGAATCACAACCTCTCCCGGTAAGGCATCCCTGCCCGCCCTTCCTGCTGCCTGGCATAGAAGCTGGAAGGTACGTTCGCTTGCGCGAAAATCACCGGTATATAAGGACAAGTCCGCTGCTATGATACCCACCAGGGTCACCTTAGGAAAATCATGTCCCTTAACAATCATTTGGGTACCTACCAAAATATCTGCCTCATGTCCTGCGAAGGCAGCCAGGATCGCATCGTGACCTCCCTTATTCTTTGTGGTATCCGTATCCATACGAAGTACCCGGGCATAAGGGAATTCTCTCTTTACCAGCTCCTCCACCTTCTGGGTTCCTGTTCCGAAGGCGGCAATATACCTGGAACCGCAGGAGGGACAGAGTCCCGGCTGCTGCTCCTCATAGCCGCAGTAGTGGCAGATCATTTTTCCGTTATTATGAGAGGTTAAGGAAATATCACAGTGGGGGCACTTCATCACAAAGCCGCAGCTTCGACAGGAAACAAATCCTGCATACCCCCGACGATTTAGAAAGAGCATGATCTGCTCCTTATGCTGTAATCTATCTTCCATTAATTCCTTCAGCTTTCGGCTGAAGATTGATTTATTCTTCTGCTTTAATTCTTCCCGCAGATCCACCACCCATACCCGGGGCGGTTTGGCCTCCTTGGCCCGCTTGGTCAGCTTGTATTGCTTTATCTTCCCCTGCTTTGCCTGCAGATAGGTCTCCGTAGAGGGTGTGGCAGAGCCCAGGATCACGGAACTGCCGGTTAGCTCGGCCCGCTTTCTGGCAACCCAGACTGCATGGTATTTTGGGGTGGTCTCGCTTTTATAACTATTCTCATGCTCCTCATCAATGATGATAAGGCCAAGCTTCTGAAAAGGGGTAAAGAGGGCAGACCTGGGTCCGATGATAATGTCCAGTTCACCATTGCGAGCCCGCTCACTTTGATCGTAGCGTTCTCCCTGAGACATTTTAGAATTCATGATAGAGATACGGTCCCCAAATCGCCTGTAAAAGCGCTGTACGGTCTGATAGGTCAGGGCAATCTCAGGGATCAGTACGATCACCTGCTTCCCTTGACTGATCACATGCGCTATGATCTCCATGTAGACCTCGGTTTTACCACTTCCTGTAACACCATGAAGCAGGTACTCTCCCCTGCTTCCCTGGTCATATTCGCGAATGAAATCAGATACGATGTACTGCTGCTCTTCATTTAAGTGCACTGGCTGATATTCCCTGTTTTCTGTCCGAAGAGGATTGCGGTAGATCTGTTCTGACAGCATTTTTATCGTACCCTGCTCTTCCATCCCCTGCAGGGTTGCTCTTGGGATGTTCAACTGGTGCAGCACAGTATCATAATTTAAGATAGGATCCTTCATCAAAGCTTCCAGCAGGCGAAGCTTTGCCTTATTATTTTTACGCTTATATTCTAAGTACAGCCGCTCTGCCTGCTGCCCATCAATCAACAGCTGTACGCTTTTGCGTTCTTTGATCTTTACCGCCTTGCGTACCGGAATAACGGTTTTTAAGGCATCATTGATGGTGCCTCCAAAGGTTTCCTTGATCCAGTAAGCCAGATAGATCAGGTGGCTGTCAATGACAGGTGCATCCGCAACCACGCTTCTGATGGGCTTAATCAGCTCTGCACTTAGCTTGGGTTCCAGGGAAAGATCGACGATATAGCCATTGATCTGTCGGTTTCCCTTACCAAAGGGCACCAGCACCAAAGCTCCTACCGTGGCCTGTTCAAGAAGTTCGGAAGGAATTGCATACTGATAGGTTCTGTCCAGATTCTCATGGGAGATATCGATAATGATATCTGCATAGCGTTGATCAGTCATGGCATCCTCCTCGTGTAAGTTATTTGAGATACAGACAGCTGTCAGCGTGCCTGTAAACTCAGTACATCTGTATAAGTATATTTACTTGAATATGCTTTCCTTTATTATTAAATGTGCTTACCCTTGGCTGCATCCCTGATCAGCAGACGGTCATCCATGGGATACTTCACACCCTTGATTTCCTGATAATCTTCATGTCCCTTTCCGGCGATGACAATGACATCACCTTCCTGAGCATGCTCTATGACATATTGGATGGCCTCCTTGCGGTCCAGAATCTCAACATATGCTCCCGGACCCTTCTTCACCCCTTCAATGATATCATTAACGATATCCTGGGGCTCTTCAAATCTGGGATTATCCGAGGTTACCACAGTCAGATCCGCCATATTGGAGGAGACCTCTCCCATCTCAAAGCGTCTGCTTCTGGAGCGGTTTCCGCCACAGCCAAAGAGGCATACCAGACGCTTGGGCTCATATTCCTTCAGGGTGCTGAGCAGGCTCTTAAGGCTCATAGCATTGTGTGCATAATCAAGCATGACACTGAACTTGTCGGATACCGGTACCAGCTCCACCCTGCCCCTGACATTCACATGCTTTAAGACCTTAAGAATCTCCTCCTTGCTTACGCCAAAATGTCTGCACAGAGAGATTGCACAGAGGGAATTATAGACATTGAATTTGCCCGGAATATTCATCTCAACCGCCAGGTCCATAAGCCCCTCGATGCGATATGCAATTCCCAGATAACCGCTTCTTTTAATCAGCTGAATATCCGTCGCCCTGATATCAGCCTTGGGAGAGAAACCAAAGGTCTCCACCTGACAGGTATGACCGGCTAAGATTTCCCCGGCATGTTCATCATCAATATTAATCAGGCCCACCTTACACTGTCTGAAGAGCTTGCTTTTGCTGCTTAAGTAATCCTGAAAATCCGTATGCTCCGCACCGCCGATGTGATCCTCCCCAAGATTGGTGAAGACACCGAAATCGAAGGTGAAGCCTGCAACGCGGTTTAGCTTAAGACCCTGGGAGGAAACCTCCATCACCACCAGCTCGATGCCTGCATCTACCATCTCGGCAAAGGTCTGTTGCAGCAAGTAAGATTCAGGGGTCGTATTACTTGCGGGAATTACCTTATCGCCAATGATGGTCTCGATGGTGCCTATGAGACCAACCTTCTTACCTGTATTCTCAAGAATGGATTTCATCATATAGGTGGTAGTCGTCTTGCCCTTGGTACCGGTTACACCAATGGTGGTCAGCTTCTGAGCGGGATATCCGAAATAAGCTGCAGACATATGTGCCAGGGCAAGTCTTGTATCCTCCACCAAAACTACCGTGGCACTCTCAGGCAGATTGATCTCCTTCTCTGCGATAATTGCAGCAGCACCCTTTTCAACCGCCTCTGCTGCAAAGGTATGGGCATCAAATACCGCTCCTGAGATACACACAAAAACACAGCCTGGAACCACCTTTCGGGAATCATAGATTAACTCTGACACTTCCTTGGTAACATCGCCCTGCAAACAGGTATATGCAATATGCTC
>JAJUHH010000306.1 GCA_029267975.1 Clostridiales bacterium | reverse complement strand
TCCTGGATCGGAAGAACGGAGAAAGCCAGACATTCCCTTGTACTGGAACTGAGCCATTATGTATTTCTCCATGGCAAATATGATGAGAACATCCTGCAGTACCTGCTAGCCTATTATGAAGGTCCCACCAGAGAACTATACAGGCTATGGAAGGCAGCCAGAGGCTTTGAGCTTGATACCCATATGCTGGAGGAAAGGCTTTTGACGCAAATGCTTTACAGTGAAGGCTACGTAGAGGATAGCATAGGGGTATTTCGGGAGTACTATAAAAATGTTACAAATCATTTGCTGGTCCGCGCCTTTCTTACCTATTATGCCTATCACTATCTTGTACATCAGCGGGTGCTCCATCAGGAGCTATTCCTGATCATGAGAAGAGAGCTGAATTATGAAGAAAATGATATCTGCCTGATTGCCTGGATCAAGCATAATGTGGATAACATAAATTTGTCTCAGACAGAGCTTGATTTTATTGCATATCATATAGACAGATTGGTAAAGAAGGGAATCATTCTCCCCTTCTTTGCAGCGTATGGCAGGAAGGTAGATCTGCCGGCACAGCTGCGGGACCGCAGTTACATAACCTACATTACAGACCCCAGAAAGCAGGTTTTTATACACTACCGTCAGTTGGGACAGGGAGAAGCAGATTATATCACAGAACGTATGCCTAATGTATTCCTGGGAATTCATGTGATGGATTTCCTGCTCTTTTACCATGAGACAGTGCAGTATTATATTACTGAGGAAGCTGCAGCTGATACCAATATAACAGAGAGCTTTTACCTTCAGTATGAGGGAGGCGGCTACCAGGAGGAGGATACTGCATTTCATCAGATTAATCTGATGCTGATGGCCATGGAAATGAGGGATGACAGTACCTTACTTCACATGATGGAGGATTACATTAAGAAGGAATATATGCTTGATGCATGCTTTCAGCAGAGAAAGCATTGGAAACTGTGATTAGAATAGATAAGTGAGGTGGTGACAGGTGGAAACAGGGCGAAAGTTAATTGTGGGATATGATCTTTGTGAAGATTACTCCCAGATCAGCTGTTTCAGCTATAAGAGCATGGAACCGGTGCCCATCAGTGCCGTTCCTCAGGATGTTATGAATCGCATCCCAACCCTCCTGTGCCTTAAAGAGGATAGCAAGCAGTGGCTGTATGGGGAGGAGGCAAAGGCCTGTGCCGCAGCAGGGGAGGGAATCCTGGTGGAGCATTTGCTAAAGAGGCTGATGACAGGGGAGCTTTTGGAGTTATACGGGCAAAGCTTTGATGGAATAACTCTTTTAGAGAAGTATTTCAGAAGGACCCTGATCCTCATCAAACAGTATTTTCCCACGGAACCGGTGACTAAGCTTGTGGTTACCATCCGGGATACTAAGCCGGCTCTCCTGGAGGGGATATACGCGGCCTTATCCCGATTGGGACTGGAAAGAGACCGGGTTACAATACTCAGCCATGCAGGCGCTTATCTTTATTATGCCCTCAATCAGGAACGCTCCCTCTGGATGAATGATGTGGGATTGTTTGAATTTCATGAAGAAGGCTTCTTCTATTACAGAATACGCTTAAATCGCCGAACAAAGCCAATGGTAGCCGGACTGGAGAAGGTGGATTATACACATACCCTGTCTTATTCCAAGCTAAAGGAGAAGGAGAATAATGCAGCTTACCTGCTAGAGAACGTGACAGGCACAGCTCTTTATAAGCAGTTGGTTACCACTCTGTACTTTACAGGCACAGGCTTTGAGGGGGGCTGGGCGGAAGCAGTGATCAAGAGCCTTTGTAACGGCAGAAGAGCATTTGTGGGTCAGAATCTGTTTGTCAGCGGAGCTTGTTATGCAGCGAAAGAATTTGCCGGTGATCGGACTTTAAGCGACTTTATTTTACTTGATGATGATATGCTTACCGGGTCAGTGGGATTACGGGTCTACTGTGATACCAAATATCAGGAGCTTCCTCTGGCAGAAGTCGGAGAGAAGTGGTATGAGGTGGATAAAAGTGTCGAGGTGATACCGGAGGGTGAGCCGGAGCTGGAATTGATCTTAAAGAACTTATTCTCCAGAGAAAGCATCAGGGAGAAGATCCATCTGACCAATCTGCCCCAGAGACCGGATCGCATGACTCGTCTGCAAATAACCTTCACCTGCAAAGATAGGTCCACTGGTGTGATTACGGTAAGTGATCTTGGATTTGGGGAACTCTATCCTGAGACAGGAAAAGTGATGGAATTTACCATTGAGATATAAGGAGTGAGTGCATGGGTAAATTAATCTTGTGTAGCGGAGTCAGGACGAGTAGGCCATATGGTTTTGCGGGAACTGAGGATAGGGTTTATTCCATTGAAGAGCTGTGCTATTATCTGTATCATCATCCCTATATGATCGAGGATGAGATCTATAACGATGCCCTGATCGAATGGATTGGAACGGAACTGAAGCTTACCCAGAGAAGTAAGAAGCTGCAGGAGCTAAAACGACAGAAGGCAGATGTGAAAACCATGGTAACCGTGGTTTTGTGCAGTGCGGATTATTATACGGAACAGGAAATCAAGAGCCTGCTTCGGACCCTGGATGAGATCATTGGTATGCCGAAGATTAAGAGATGCTGCATCAAGGCAGAACAGTATCTGGCTGGCCGCCAATACCGTGAAGCAGCGACAGAGTATGAGAGGATCCTTGCTTCAGAAGAGGCAGCAGCCTTATCACCGGAGGAGTATGGAGATATCCTGCATAATCTGGCTCTGGTTAAGCTGCATACCTCAGGCTTTAGCGAAGCTGAGCAGCTCTTTGGCTGGGCTTATGAAAGGAACGCAAGAGAAGACAGCCTGTGCCAATATTTATATACCTTATATTTAAGTGGTGATATGGATCGGTATGAGCAGAAGCTTAGGGAGTATGAGGTTAGCGAGGAACTCAGACAAAGAGTAGAGGCCTTTCTTGCAGAAGAGAGTGCAAAAGCAAACGAGTGTGAAGCAATGAGAGGTTTAGAGATGCTCAAAGCTCTGAAAGGAAATGGACAGATCAGTGAGTTCTATCAGAAAGCAGAGGAATTACTTGGAGAATGGAAGCTTAAGGTCCGTCATTGCTAAAAGGGTTGATAGGAGTCTCTTCATCGTGTAGAATAGGTAGGACGGGCAGCAATGATACAAAGATTAGCATGAGATGAGAAATAGACAATAATTATTGCAGATTGCAGTCATTTACAGGCAATAATTAGTGCAAACTAACAATAGCCTGATTAGATTAACAATAAATCCAGGGAAGAAGCAGTACAGGGATTACTAAGTACAGTGAGGATAATGAGAATGGGTATACGTAACATATTTGCCAAACGGAAAAGAGAGATGCAGCCAGGTGAGGCAGCTCCGATCCAGGAGGAAGTGCAACAGGAGCAACAGGAGCAAAAGCAAAAAGCGCGCAGCCGCAAGGATGTAGCTAATATTATTCGTTACAGCTCTCCCTCCGAGCAGATTAGCTTTGTGAAGGATAATTGTGAGCTTATTCTGGAAAGCAATCGCCGGATCGATGAAGCAAAACTGGAATATCAGGCTGTAACCTCCTATCTGACTGATATGCAAAGGATTGATATGATACCCGAGGAGCAGCGTGAGAGTATCAATGAAGCAGCCAGGAAGATCATCGGCCTGAATAAAGAAAGAGAAAAGCTGCAGAATAAGAGCAAGCTAATCTCTGACAGGCAATACAAGCTTTATGAGCGCTTTGAAGATCAGATACCCAAGGAATTACCCCGAGTTCGCAGCAGTGAGGACTATCAGGCGGTCATTCAAAAGGATATTGCTCATTTGGAAAAAGAGAGAAGAGCCCTGGACAGGGAGGAAAATGAGATCATCAGCAAGCAAGGCTTCTTAAGAGGGATAGCGATTGCCACCAGTGTTGTGGTGGTCTCCCTGTTTCTGTTATTTGCCTTGTTATCTACAGGGACCAAGGCTAATCTTACCGCACCCTTTTTATTGACGGTTCTTATGGGAATGGCCAGTGCAGTATATATCTTTCTGGAAGCCAGAAAAAATTCACGTGATATTTATCTGGTACAGGCTAAGATTAACCGG